>JAYSZS010000122.1:0-11130 GCA_043737935.1 Propionivibrio sp.
GAACCGCACGATACCGGCTGAAATAACCGCCTTTCGCTTTCTTGTCCTTTAACCGCACCGTTGGCGATCAGGCATGATTTTTAAAATGAGAATTGCTGATATATCGCTTTGATGCGCGAGGTATTCCGGCCTTCGGGTATAATTATTCCCTATTTTTTCTTGCGGAATACCGTTGTGCCCGCCGACAGCCTGGTCAAGATCACTGATATCTATTTCGCTTACGACGAACGGGCTATCCTCAATGGAATCACCATGGAGATCCCGCGCGGCAAGTTGATCGCCATCATGGGTAACTCGGGCTGTGGCAAGACTACCCTGCTGCGCCTGATCGGCGGCCAGCTCAAGCCAACCGGCGGTACCTTGCTGGTCGATGGCGAGTCGGTTCCGGACATGAAGCATGCCGAGCTTTACGCCATGCGTCGACGCATGGGGATGCTGTTCCAGTTTGGCGCGCTGTTTACTGATATTTCGGTTTTTGACAACGTCGCTTACCTGATGCGCGAGCATACCGATCTGCCGGAAGAGATGATTCGCGACGTGGTGATGATGAAGCTCAATGCTGTCGGCTTGCGTGGCGCACATGATCTGATGCCCTCGGAACTGTCCGGCGGCATGGCGCGGCGGGTTGCCTTGGCACGGGCGATCGCGCTCGACCCGATGCTGGTCATGTATGACGAGCCGTTTGCCGGGCTGGATCCGATCTCGATGGGTGTCATCGGACAACTTATCCGTAAGCTCAACGACGCGCTCGGTGCGACGACGGTGCTGGTCACCCATGATGTTCATGAGGCAATGCAGATTGTCGATTACGTCTATTTTGTCTCTGACGGGCGGATCGTTGCGCAGGGAACGCCGGACGAGATCCGCGCTTCCGCCGAGCCTTTCGTTCATCAGTTTGTTTTTGGCGAAGCCGACGGCCCAGTGCACTTCCATTATCCGGCGGCGGACTTCGGGCTGGACTTGATGCGCAAGGGTGCTCATGGCTGAGAAAGGCTTCACGGTACTGATCGAACTGATCCGCCGCGTCGGCCATCGCCTGAATAGCGCTGTGCAGCGTCTGGGCTTCGCTGCGCGCTTCTTCGTGATGATTCTGGTCTACTCCGGGCAGTCATTCCGGCGTCTGCATCTGACGATTCGAGAAATCTATTTCTCCGGTTTCCAGTCGCTGTTGATCATTCTGGTTTCCGGACTGTTCATCGGCATGGTGCTCGGCATGCAGGGGTATGAGACCTTGCAGCGCTACGGCGCGTCCGAAGCGCTCGGTGTGCTGGTGGCCCTGTCGCTGACGCGCGAGCTGGGGCCGGTGGTTGCGGCACTGCTTTTTGCTTCGCGTGCCGGTACGGCGATCACGGCCGAAATCGGCCTGATGAAGGCTACCGAGCAACTTACCGCGATGGACATGATGGCGGTCAATCCGATTGCCCGCGTCGTGGCCCCGAGGTTCTGGGGCGGGGTCATTTCCATGCCGTTGCTGGCGGCCCTGTTTTCGGCGGTTGGCGTCTTCGGGGGCTACCTCGTCGGGGTGGTGCTGATCGGCGTCGACGAAGGCGCTTTCTGGGCGCAGATGCAAGGGTCGGTGGACTTCCGCTATGACATATGGAATGGCGTGGTGAAGAGTTTCGTTTTTGGGGTGGCCGTTTCCCTGATTGCCGTTTTCGAAGGCTACGACGCAGTACCGACTGCCGAGGGCGTTTCGAATTCGATTAAAAGAACGGTAGTGTATTCGGCACTGGCCATTCTGGCGCTGGATTTTGTGTTGACCTCCTTCATGTTCCGGGGGCTTTGATGAGTCGCAAACTGATTGATCTCTGGGTGGGATTTTTTGTTGTCATGGGTATTGCCGCACTGTTGTTTTTAGCACTAAGAGTCGGCAACCTTTCATCAGCCAATTTTGCCGAGACTTACCCGTTGACGGCCAAGTTTGATAACATCGGTGGCCTGAAGGTGCGTGGACCGGTGAAGAGTGCGGGTGTGGTTGTCGGGCGGGTGACGGAAATTCGTTTCGATCCCGAAACCTACGAAGCGGTGACGACGCTGACGATTGACAGTCGCAATCGCTTCCCAAAGGACACCTTTGCCAGCATCCTGACGGCGGGTTTGCTTGGCGAGCAGTACATCGGTCTGGACGCTGGCGGTGACGAGAAAATGCTGAAGGCGGGCGATGTCATCGCCAGAACGCAGTCGGCAGTGGTGCTGGAAAAACTGATCAGTCAGTTCATGTTCAACAAGGCGTCTGAAGGTACGGACAAAAAATAACAGGAAGGGTCGTTCGTGAAAATTCAATTGACAAAGCACCTATTTCCCGTGGCGTTCGCCGCAGTGATCCTGAGTGGACTGGGCGGCTGCGCGACAACGGAGAGTAATCCCAAGGATCCCTTTGAAGGCTTCAACCGTGCCATGTTTGCGGTGAACGAGGGCATCGACGTAGTGGTCAAGCCCGTTGCCAAAGGCTATGACGCCGCAGCGCCGCTACCGGTGAAGGTCGGTGTCGGCAACTTCTTCGGCAATATCTGGGATGTGTTAACGGCTGTCAACAACCTCCTGCAGGGCAAAGGCGGGCAAGGATTTTCCGATATCGGTCGCGTGCTGATCAATTCGACGATTGGTATCGGCGGCGTATTTGACGTGGCCAGCGAGATGGGTCTGGAAAAACACATGGAAGATTTCGGCCAGACCATGGGCGTCTGGGGTGTCGATGAAGGGCCTTTCTTATTCTGGCCGCTGATCGGGCCGCGGACGACGCGGGATACCTTTGGCTGGGCCGTCGATTCCTTTATGGACCCGGTCTGGCATGTTGATAATATTGCTTTGCGTAATTCGATGGCCGGTGTGCGCTATATCGACCTGCGCGCCACCCTGCTGCAAACCGACAAGATCGTTGACCAGGCCGCGATCGATCGATACATCTACATCCGCGATGCCTATCTGCAAAACCGGCGCAGTGAAATCAGGGATGGTGCTGTCGATGTCGATTGCAAGATGAGCCGATGCTACTGACCGTGGTGGTCAAGATCCGTTATTGAGAGATGTGGATGAAATCGTTTTTTACGCTGGTTGTGAGCTTGTTGCTGTCATGTTCGTCGGCATGGGCTCAGGAGCTCTCCCCGGACGCCCTGATCAAGAAGGTCACGGAAGATGTGCTGACCATCGTCCGTCAGGACAAGGACATCCAGAGCGGAAATACAAATAAGGCCATCGATCTGGTCGAGGCCAAGGTGCTGCCCCATTTCGATTTCCAGCACATGACTTCGTTGGCGATGGGCAAGGACTGGAACAAGGCGAACCCCGAGCAGAAAAAACGCCTGACCGAGGAGTTCAAGACGCTTCTCGTCCGCACTTACTCGAATGCGCTGAACGGCTACCGCGACCAGATGGTGCGCTACAAGCCGAGCAAAATGCAAAGCGGCGATACCGATGTGGTAGTCAGAACCGAGATCGTGCAGCCGGGGAACAAGCCGATTGCACTGAATTACGCGTTGGAAAAGCAGGCTGACGAATGGAAGGTTTTTGACGTTATTGTCGCCGGAGTCAGTCTGGTGACCAACTATCGCGACACCTTCAATCAGGAGGTTCGCGCCAACGGGGTCGACGGGCTGATCAAGATGCTGGCGACCAAGAACAATCAGATGGATCCCGGCAAGAAATGATTGAACAGAACGGTGACGGGCTGCGCGTTACAGGCCCGATGTTGATCGCCAACGCCAGCGCCCTGCTCGAAGCAGGGCGTGGTTTTTTGCGTTCCCGGGTCGCTGCCGGGGAGCTAGTTTTCGATCTGTCCCCGGTTGAGGAAACGGATTCATCGGCGTTGAGCGTTATTTTCGGCTTGTTGCGTACGGCCCGCGATTGCGGGGTGACAATGCGTGTTGCTCATCCGCCAGCCAGCATGATCAGCCAGGCCGCGCTGTACGGCGTTTCCGATTCTCTACCGCTCGCCTGATCGGCGCGGGCGTCTGTCGTTGGCGGTCATCGACCTGGCCCTGTACAACATCACCCAAGTGGCCTGCATGCCCTTTACCTTCCCTTGCAGGGCTCATTCCGGCTTGCCAGCCGGAATCGCTCGATTGTCACGGAGCAAGCTCGGCGAATTCCCAATCTCTCCCCCCGCCCCTCTCCCAAAGGGCGAGGGGCGACTCGAATGTTGCTTGCGCGGCTTTCATATTGATAGGCCATGAGCGTCGCCGTTTCCATTCAGCAACTCGTAAAGTCTTTCGGCAACCTGCGGGCGCTTGATGGCGTTTCCCTGGACATTGCCGAGGGCGAGTTCTTTGGTCTGCTGGGGCCTAACGGCGCCGGCAAGACGACACTGATTTCTTGTCTGGCCGGGCTGGTTCGCCCGGATCAAGGCCAGTTGAGCGTGCTTGGCTGCGATGTGCTTGCCGATTACCGCGAGGCGCGTCGCCGGCTCGGCGTGGTGCCGCAGGAACTGGTTTTCGACCCTTTCTTTTCGGTGCGCGAGACCCTGCGCATCCAGTCCGGCTACTTCGGCATCCGCAACAACGAGGCGTGGATCGACGAGATACTGGACAATCTCGATCTGACGTCCAAGGCCGATGTCAATATGCGGCGGCTGTCGGGCGGCATGAAGCGGCGTGTACTGGTCGCGCAAGCGCTGGTGCACAAGCCGCCGGTGATCGTTCTCGACGAACCGACGGCCGGTGTCGATGTCGAATTGCGTCAGGGCTTGTGGCACTTCGTCCAGCGACTCAACCGCGAGGGTCATACGGTCATCCTGACCACGCATTATCTTGAGGAAGCGGAAGCGCTCTGCGGGCGCATTGCCATGCTCAAGCAGGGGCGTATCGTGGCGCTCGATACGACCAGCAACCTGCTGGCGCGCTTTACGCGGCACACGCTGAACCTGCGCCTGAGCAATGTGGGCGGCCTGCCGGAAGCCTTGCGTGCCCTGGCCACGAACAATGAGGGCACCTGGGTTTTCCGGCTGGCCGGATTCAACGAGATCGAACCCCTGCTGGCCGCCATTCGCCAGGCCGGTTGCCTGATCGACGACCTGCGATTGACGCAGACCGACCTTGAAGACGTCTTTGTCGGTGTCATGCAAGGGGCGGATGTCAGGGAGGGCATGAGCGTACGATGAGCGGTTTCCGCACCCTGCTATACAAGGAAGTGCTGCGCTTCTGGAAGGTCAGTTTCCAGACGGTGGCTGCGCCGGTGCTGACGGCGCTGCTTTACCTGCTGATCTTCTCGCACGTGCTCGATGCACAGGTGCTGGTCAATGGCGTGCGCTATGCCGCCTTCCTGATCCCTGGACTGGTGATGATGTCGGTATTGCAGAATGCCTTTGCCAACAGCTCATCCAGCCTGATCCAGTCCAAGGTTACGGGCAGCGTGGTGTTTGTCCTGCTGCCGCCGATTTCCTATGTCGAGTTCTTCCTGGCCTATGTCGTGGCCGCCCTGTTGCGCGGACTGATGGTCGGCCTCGGCGTGCTGGTGGCGACCGCCTGGCTGGCCCCGCTGACGTTTGTAGCGCCGTTGTGGATTCTCACCTTCGCCATCCTGGGCGGCGGTATCATGGGCTCGCTGGGAATGATTGCCGGAATCTGGGCCGACAAGTTCGACCAGCTTGCCGGTTTCCAGAACTTCCTGATCATGCCCTTGACCATGCTCTCCGGCGTCTTCTACTCGATCCACTCGCTGCCGCTGTTCTGGCAGCAGGTATCGCATTTCAATCCTGTCTTCTATATGATCGACGGCTTTCGTTACGGCTTCTTCGGTGTTTCTGATGTCACCCCGGGAACGAGTCTGGCGGTCGTTGCCGTGAGTTTTATTATCGTTGCTCTGACTACGCTGGCCTTGTTGCGCAGCGGTTACAAATTGAGGTACTGAATCATGATGGAATCCGAACAAATCAAGAAAATAATCGCCGCCGGCTTGCCTTGCGAAGGGCTGCACGTCGAGGGCGACGGCCAGCACTTTGAAGCGATCCTCGTCAGCTCCGAATTTGTCGGCAAGAGCCGCGTCCAGCGCCAGCAACTGGTTAATGCCCTGTTGCGAGCGTATTTCGATAGCGGCGAATTGCATGCCCTGTCGATGAAAACGCTTACCCCCGAAGAGCGGAGCGCGCTTTGTGGATAAGCTGCTGATCCAGGGCGGAACGCCACTCTCCGGCGAGACCGCCATTTCCGGTGCCAAGAATGCCGCGCTGCCGATTCTGTGCGCCAGCCTGCTCACCGCCGAGCCCATGCATTTCATTAACGTGCCGCACCTCAACGACGTCTCGACCATGTTGCGCCTGATCGGCCAGATGGGCGTCGAGGTGACGATGGAAGGCAACGATGGCCTGCTCCTCAACAGTCACAGTCTGAGCAATCCGACTGCGCCGTATGACATGGTCAAAACCATGCGCGCTTCGATTCTCGTTCTCGGACCCTTGCTGGCGCGCTGCGGCAAGGCCAAGGTGTCGCTGCCCGGCGGTTGCGCCATCGGCGCCCGACCGGTCGACCAACACATCAAGGGATTGCAGGCGATGGGCGCCGAAATTCGTGTCGAGAATGGTTACATCCTGGCCAGCGCCAGCCGCCTTGAGGGCGCGCGCATCGTGACCGACATGGTGACGGTAACCGGCACCGAGAATCTGATGATGGCTGCCGTACTGGCTGCCGGCGAAACGATCATTGAAAACGCGGCGCGCGAGCCGGAGGTGGTCGACCTGGCTCAC
The DNA here is from genome assembly GCA_043737935.1 of Propionivibrio sp. Classification (GTDB taxonomy): domain Bacteria; phylum Pseudomonadota; class Gammaproteobacteria; order Burkholderiales; family Rhodocyclaceae; genus Propionivibrio. The sequence continues at coordinate 6,677 of JAYSZS010000122.1, forward strand.
TGCCTGATCGCCATGGGCGCCCGCATTTCCGGCGCCGGAACCGACAGCATCTGCATCGAGGGCGTTGAGCATCTGCATGGCGCAACTCATTCGATCATGCCCGATCGCATCGAGACCGGCACCTATCTCTGTGCGGCGGCAATTACCGGCGGCCGCATACGGCTGACCAACACCTCGGCGGCCTACCTTGATTCGGTGGTGCAGAAACTGCGCGAAAGCGGTTGTGAGGTGAGCGCCGAGGGCGACTCGATTTCACTCAAGGCACCGCAGCGACTCAAGGCGGTCAGCGTTCGCACCGAGCCGTATCCGGCGTTCCCGACCGACATGCAGGCGCAGTTCATGGCCATCAACTGCGTCGCTGAGGGATCGGCGGTGATCCGCGAAACGATTTTCGAAAACCGCTTCATGCATGCCGTCGAGCTGATCCGCCTTGGTGCCGACATCAGGATCGAGGCTAGCAATGCGCTGGTCACCGGCGTGCCGCATCTCAACGGGGCGACGGTGATGGCCACCGATTTGCGCGCCTCGGCCAGCCTGGTCATCGCCGCTCTGGTCGCGCAGGGCGAAACGATGATCGAAAGGATTTACCATCTCGATCGTGGCTATGAACGGATCGAAGAGAAGCTGAGCAAGCTGGGTGCCAGGGTCAGGCGCGTGCGCTGAGCGAGTTTCATGAACCGATGCCCCAATGACCCGCCGTGGGCGGGTGGAGACGACTTACCCGACAGGTTTTTTTAGTCTTTTTGCCCAAGGGGTTCACCACCTTCAATTCGGGCCAGCGCCGGAAGTCGCGGTCAGCCGACCAGAGTTCACGCACACCGTGCTGAAAGCAAAGTGCCGCAATACGAGCATCGTGCACGGCAGAGCCGGTCGTCTTTGCACGGGCAAGTAGCTTCTGCAAAGTCAGCCAGTGGGTATCGGTTTCTCCCAACAAAACCAGTCTGGTGCTTTCAAGCCAGGCACTGATCTGATCCATTGCTTTTTCTGGCGGTGTGGGCAGGCTGTAGATGCGCGGGTGAGTGCCCACGGCAAAAAATTCGTGCACGCATGACCAGGAAATACACCAGGGCTTGCGTGATTGCGCTCAGGCCGTCAGAGTCGCCGATGCCTGCGTATGATGAGCAGAGTCTACCCGGTGGGCGTACACCAAAATATTCGAGTCAATAGCTATCACGGTAAAGACCTGAAGCCAACAGAATTAACTGCCACGGCCTTCGTAGGCCAGGTCCCGTAGCCGTTCCCAAGATGCGCCCTGCAATTCCTCAACCAGACCGTTGCCACCCAATGTGGCATCGCGCAGTTTGAAAGGCTCTGTCTGGCGTTTGTGATGACTCAACGCATAACGCAGCCCCTCCTCCACCAGTTGCCGAAGTGTCGTCCCCTCGGTGGCCGCTAACAATCTGGCTTCTGAGAACAGTGCGTCTGAAATTTCGATGGTAGTTTTCATATGGGTATCCGTATCAATATGGGTATATGGAAGTTTTAATTTAATGCCCGCTATGTATAAGTCAATCTCAACGTTCTAGCGCATCGCATAGAGCGCTGCCACTTCGATTGGCACGTTCCGTGATGACTCGGTCACGGTGGTGGCATGGGAATCCGACCCCCAAAAACCTGCGATAGTCAATCCGACCTTACCGCATGACATGGTCAAAACCATGCGCGCCTCGATTCTCGTTCTCGGCCCCCTGCTGGCGCGCGAAACCGAGGTCGTCGACCTGGCTCACTGCCTGATCGCCATGGGCACCCGTATTTCCGGCGCCGGAACCGACATCATCTCAATCGAGGGCGTTGAACGTCTGCACGGCTCAACGCATTCGATCATGCCCGACCACTTCGAGACCAACACCTACCTCTGTGCTGCGGCAGTGACCGGCGGCAACATACGGCTGACCAACACCTCGGCGGCCTACCTCGATTCGCTGGCGCAGAAACTGCGCAAAAGGGGTTGTGAGGTGAGGTTGCATCCGCCGGATCGTCATCGACGACCTGCAAGTCGCCACCGGCATGGCCGCGCCGGCGACCCGTGTGTTGCAAACCGTCGGGGCACTGCCAGCTCGATCTTGGGGTTACCCCGAGCAACTCTCCCGTGCAAGAGTCGATCCCGATTCAGGGCGTCGTGAGCGCTACGCAGGGCGAAGAAATCCTGATCGTCAGGAAAGGCCGCGTCCTGCTGGCCGACGGTATATTGCAAGCCACCTAATGGCTAGTCGATAACGGGTACGTCGCTAGTGACGCCGACGGTAACCTCGTCGCGCGCACTGCCAGCAAGCCTTATCCCTGCCTCAGCGAATCCGTTAAATACGTTGTCTTCCGGTCGCTGCCCTGCGTTGTTTCCGGCGCCTACGGCCTCACGCTCGGCGCCGGCGACTGGATGTCGTTTGCCGGCGCCGAGGTCTCCCTCGGTGGCGGCTTGGCGGGCCTGTCAATCGCCTCGGACCTGATCGGTATCATGGCCTCGGCGGCGAGCTCGGCCACGTGTGGCAGCTACCACTTCGGCGTGCCGCAGTTGGCCAATATCACCTTGCCACACGTTGCAGCAGGTGATACCTAAAACTTGAATACAGCGGAGGTATTCCCTGCGGCTATAACGCCGTACGGGTTCCAGCGGAAAGGCCGTTTGTCGGGGCGAGTTTTCAAAGACGCTCTTGATTTGCGCCAAACTTCAGCCAACGCTTGGCTAGCTCACGCCATGAGCCATTCCATTATTAGCCTGTTATACGTGGCTGACGCTGCACATCCAGCCGGGCGCAAGTAAAACTGAAGTTGCCGGAATCCATGGCGATGCATTGAAAATACGCCTGGCCGCAGCACCGGTGGATGGCAAAGCCAACGTAGCGTTGATCGGGTTTGTTGCCGATCGCCTGGGGCTGGCAAAGTCAGCAATCCGCCTTGAAAGCGGACAGACTTCGCGGCGCAAGGGGCTTGAAGTCATTGCGGCGTCGGCAGACACGGCACAACGCTTGTTGCCGGACAACTGAGTTACGGGAGTCTTGCGCCACCAATCGTTGATCCTAGCCTGCTCGTTGCCTTTTTGCCGGCGGGCCAGCGTGGCAACGTGGTAAAATCTCCCCCCTGCCTGCACCCCTCCGATTGATCTTCAATATGTTCTCCGGAATCATTGCCGCACTTGGACACATTACCGAACTGACTCCGCGCAACGATGGCACGCCGACTGTTCGCCTGAGCATCGATGCCGGACAGCTCGGCCTCGACGACGTCAAACTGGGTGACTCGATTGCCTGCAACGGTGTCTGCCTAACCGTCGTCGATACGCGGGAGAACAGCTTCTTTGTCAACGTCTCGCCGGAAACGCTGTCCTGCACCATCGGGCTAGACGCAGCCGGCCCGGTCAATCTGGAAAAAGCTTTGCGTTTGGCGGATCGTCTTGGCGGTCACCTGGTCTCCGGTCATGTCGATGGCGTTGGCGAGGTGCTGCGCTTCGATCCGGTTGGCGATAATCGCCAGCTGGAAATCCGTGCGCCCGAGGCCCTGGCCAGATACATTGCACGCAAGGGCTCGATCACTGTCAATGGTGTCAGCCTGACCACCAATCGGGTGAGTGGCGCCTGTTTTACCATCAACCTGATTCCGCACACCCTTGAGGCGACGACGCTGGGCCGCCTTATAGCGGGTAGCCGGGTCAATCTCGAAATCGACCTGATCGCGCGCTACGTCGAGCGGATGCTCAATGCTGACGCTTGCGACGCGTCCGAGGCTGTATAAATGTCACCCCAACACCGATCCGCCATCGCCCCGATCGAAGAAATCATCGTTGAAATGCGCGCTGGGCGCATGGTCATTCTCGTCGATGAAGAGGATCGCGAAAACGAGGGCGACCTCGTCCTGGCCGCCGAACACGTTACGCCTGAAGCCATCAATTTCATGGCCAAGCATGCGCGCGGGCTGATCTGCCTGACGTTGAGGGAGGAGCGCTGCAAGCAGATCGGCCTGACGCAGATGGCGCGCGACAACAAGAGCCATTTCAGTACTGCCTTCACCGTTTCGATCGAAGCGGCGAGCGGCGTGACCACCGGCATTTCGGCGCAGGACCGGGCGCGAACCATTCAGGTGGCGGTAGCGCGGGACGCACGAGCGGACGATATCGTCCAGCCGGGACACATTTTTCCGATTACCGCCAAGGCCGGAGGCGTACTAGTGCGTGCCGGCCACACCGAGGCCGGTTGCGATCTTGCCCAGTTTGCCGGGCTCGATCCCTCATCGGTCATTTGTGAAATTCTCAAGGACGATGGTTCGATGGCTCGCCTGCCCGATCTGATCGAATTCGCCCGTAAGCACGGCCTGAAGATCGGCACCATCAGCGACCTCATACATTTCCGCAGCCGCAACGAAAAGCTGGTCGAGCGTACCTTCTCCAGGCCGGTACAAACGGCGCATGGCGAATTCATCCTGCACGCTTATACCGACCGCACCTCGAATGAAATTCATCTGGC
>JAYSZS010000123.1:0-11107 GCA_043737935.1 Propionivibrio sp.
CTGCGCGCAGAACTGGAGGGAATGAAGTTCTGCAGCACGTTCGAGCATCTGATCAGCGAATGGAAAAACAAGGATTATCAACTCGTCGCCTTGCGAGAAATTCACGCGACGCTCGACATCCAGAAATTGCCGCTCCACAACGTCCGCTTCGCCGATGTTCCCGGTCGTGCCGGCGCGAGAATGATGCAAGGGAAACCTTTTTTGCACATCGAATAGGGGACGGATTTACCCCCATCGCCCTCTTACACCCCAGAACATGCGGTTCCGCATACGGCGGTTCATCAAACCTGCGCCGGAAGCGTTGCTGAGTGTCCAGCAACGAAACCAACCCCAATTCATCAAAGATGTGTTTGAATAGGCCGCGTACATGGGGCTCGCGCCAGCGTTCCCCTGAGCCTCGTTTGTTGTTTGCCGATTTCCATGCGTCCCGCTTAACCCTTGTGTTGGTAATCGCTTGTTACGGGTGGCCGGACGCGGGTCATAGGCGTCGGATACGTCGGCGCAGATTACCGCCCCCTTGGCGATAGAGGCGAGCGCGAGCCGACCGCTGTCGGCCGGGTTCTCCTTCTTCATGATAAAGGTCAGAGGCCGCTCGGCGCCAACACGACCGTTGCGCTCGGTTTTTTCCATGCTCCTCCAGATTTGTAGTCGCCTACGACACCCTTGCCGTACAGATAACTCTTCCCCTTGTCGGGCAAGTAGAGAACTTTCACTCCCAAGTAAAAGCGCCCTGCCGAGCGCACAGTAAAAAAGTTGGTTGTGCTCCCAATCCCCCTAAAACCATCCTTCCACCTTGCCCCTCGACGGTACTTCACCCGCATGCACAAGCACGCCGTCAATCACCACGCCCGGCGTCGACACACGCCATAGTTCATGATCGAAGGCAGATCCTCGACCTTCTCCAAAGTAATCTTTACGTCCTTCTCACGCGCTACGGCCTCGACCAGCGCAAGCGTGTTCTTGCAATTGATGGTAATTGAGACGAGAAAACTGGAAAAGGAAGCAGCCGTAATGCCATGGCCACTGGCTGACACATTGACCGCCCCAGTCACACTGTTGAAGCGTGTTGCAGTGAATGATCCGTGGTGCAATGGCTGTTCCTGGCAACATGCGCTTGAATACTTAAAAAGAATCAGGCGTCATTCGCACCCCCGCAGCACTGGCGCTGCAAACCTTGATCATTATTTAAAACAAGGATCAAAGCATCCGCGGTGCACGCGGTTAAGGACATTGTTTGAATGTTGACCTCAGGTAACACATTTCTCAGGCCGTTGACGAAAGCCTGGTTTCATCGAAATTTCGCAGGCTGCCCATCAGCGTAGCGGCTGTCCCTGGGCGCGAATCAGGCTTCACCACGTTTTAAGAAAGATGGCTGCCAGAGGAGCAGGCGGACCGCCGCCACTGAAAGAACGAGCTTGATGTTTTAGTCGTCCACACCTTGAAACTCGCGACCAATCACACCCACGTACCGGAGAAAGGCCTGAAAATAAAGCTTCTTTTCCACATCGACTATCAGTAGACTCAAATTTCAACCCTTTTTGGCGGGCATCCAATAGGACTTCAGTCCGCTGACTCATGCTATAAAACGGTCTTACACAGGGAAATCCATCTTCCAACGATGCCTCAATCTGCCCTTGCCCCCACTTTGCCTCCGATTACTCCGGTGGACGAGCCATCACCTCCTTTCGAGCTGATGATCATTGATGATCAGTCGTCGGCGCGCGACATTCTCGCGGCGATTGTACTGACCATCCATCCTCGGGCTCGAGTGCACAAATTCGGCCATCCGGCCAAGGCGCTCGAGTGGGCGGCCAGCAACGAAGTCGATTTTGTGCTGACCGACTTGCGCATGCCGGTGATGGACGGAGTCGAGGTCATCCGCCGCTTGCGTTCTTTGCACCACTGCGCAGATATTCCGATGGTCGTTGTGACCATCCTCGACGACAAGCAGATCCGCTATTCGGCGCTGGAGGCCGGCGCAACCGATTTTCTCAACAAGCCGCTCGATAAACATGAATGTCTGGTGCGTTGCCGCAACCTGATGACCATGCGCCGTCAGCAGAAGTTGCTGCGAAGTCACGCCGTCAACTTGCAATCTCAGGTCGAGGCCGCCACCGCCGAACTCAAGGGTCGCGAACTGCAAACCTTGATCATGCTGGCCCGTGCAGGCGAGTATCGCGACACCGAAACCGGCAATCACGTAATCCGGGTTTCACGTTTTTGCGGGCTGATCGCCCGTTATCTCGGCATCGATCAGCCCGAGGTGATCGAGACTTCGGCGATGCTACACGACATCGGCAAGATCGGCATTTCCGACTCCCTGCTGCTCAAACCCGGTTGTCTCACCGTCAGCGAGATGGAGATAATGCGCGAGCACACGCTGATCGGCCATGCGATTCTTTCCGAAGGGAAGACTCACTACACCGAGAAGGGTGCCGAAATTGCTATCAGTCATCACGAACGATTCGACGGCAGTGGCTATCCTTATGGTTTGGTCGGCCAGGCCATCCCGGTTTCCGGACGCATTACCGCGGTGGCCGACACCTTCGATGCGCTGGTTTCTACGCGACCGTACAAGCACGCATGGACGCGCGCCCGGGCTCTGGCTTTTATCGCCGAGCAGTCCGGGCTATTGTTTGATCCGGACTGTGTGCGCGCACTTTTGGATTGTGAAGAAGACGTCCATATCATTCTGAATACGAACCAATGAACCCTCTTTCGTCCAGCGGCGATTTCGCTGCATCCGCGCCACCGGCTTCGCTCAGAGGCCCTGAGCTGGAGCAGTCAATCATTCGCGTCGTCATTGTCGGGGTCGTCCTCGTCTATCTCGGTGTTTTAGCCTATATCGACCTTTCGGGCCAGATCGACACCGTGTTCATTATTTGCTTGGGTTATTTCGTCGCCGCCCTCGCACTGACCACAGCGGTCCGCCGTTACCCCGGACAGTTTCCGGCCCGACGCATCCTTGGCATGGTGCTCGACAATTCAGGCATCACGATTTGTTTGTGGCTGGCCGGCGACGCCGGCGCCGTCGCCGTCGGCATTTACCTGTGGGTCGCTTTCGGCAACGGGTTCCGCTACGGACGACGCTACCTGTTTGCTTCACAGGCCATGGCCATTGCCGGTTTTGTGGCTGTTCTGACACTGACGCCGCATTGGAACGAGCACCTGACCATCGGTGCCGGCATGCTGCTCTCGCTGGTCATTCTGCCGGCCTACGTCGCCACCCTGATTAAACGCCTCCAGGACGCGCTCAAGCGAGCCGAGGTGGCCAACGACGCCAAGACGCGTTTTGTTTCCAATGTCAGCCACGAGTTGCGGACTCCGCTGAACGGCATCATCGGCATGAACGAGGTGCTCAAGACCAAGAAACTGTCGCCCGAACAGCGCGACATCGTAATGACCCTTGGTTCGGCAGCCAAGTCGATGGCCAAACTGGTCGACGAAATTCTCGATCTGTCGAAGATCGAATCCGGCAAGCTGGTCATTGCCCACGAAGCGATGGACTTGCACCGGGTAGTCGGTAGTGTCAGCAAACTGATGCGCGGTCAGGCCGAAGCCAAGAGCCTCCGCCTGTTACTCAATATCGCCTCCGATGTACCCTTTGCCGTCCTTGGCGACGAGGGCCATCTGCGCCAGGTGATGCTCAATCTGGTCGGCAATGCGATCAAATTTACCGAGAGCGGCGTGGTGCGGCTGAACATCACAATGATCGCCGATGAAAGCACTCGCGTTGCCGTCCGCTTCGACGTCATCGACTCGGGTATCGGCATCGACTCCGCGCATCACCAGCGGATTTTTGAACGCTTTGCCCAGGCCGACAACTCGACTGTCCGACGTTTTGGCGGTACCGGGCTCGGCGTCACCATCGCCAAGCATCTGGTCGAGGAAATGGGTGGCGAGATCGGTGTGATCAGCCGGCTGGGTGACGGTAGCACATTCTGGTTCAGGCTTTATTTCGAGCGTGTTCCGGTCGAGCCGAAGAGTTCCGAATTTTTTGGAGGCGGCGTCTTGCTGCTGGCGACGACGGGCGAACAAACGTTTACCGAAATTGCCGCCAGCCTGTCGAAGAGTGGCGCCCTCACGCGCTTCTGCGCTCAACCCGACGATCTTGTCGGGGCGATCGTCGAGCATAGCGATATCTGCCAATGGGTGGTAGTGGTCAGCAGCGACGGTGACGGTATGCTCGAACTGCCCCGCATAGTCCGGCAACGACTCAAGGACTGCCGCGTCATGTTCATCGACTGCAGTGGAGATTCAACCCTCGATACGCTCGGCGCACTCGGTCAGGGCTTTACCTACGCGTTCAACCGGCGAACCCGGCCAGAAAAAATCATCAATGCCATTCACGCCTGCTTTGCCGAGGCCGAGAGGTTCGTCGATCCGGTACAGCAGATCAACGCACCACGCCCCAATTTGCCCGTTTTGCTGATCGACGATAACGAAACCAACCGTCGCGTCGCGACCCTGTTGCTCGAGAACGCCGGCTACCTTGTCACCAACGCCAGCGACGGCGACGAAGCACTCGATCTGCTTGGCGCACAGGATTTTGCCTTCGTTCTGCTCGACATGCACATGCCCGGCATGAGCGGTCTCGATGTGCTCAAAGCCTACCGTTTCATGAGCCTGCCAGAGCGCCGCGCCAAGCTGGTCATGCTTTCAGCCGACACCACGCCGGGGCTGATGCAGGAGTGTATCGACGCCGGCGCCAACGCCTATCTTACAAAGCCGCTCGACCGCGAAAAGATGCTGCGCACCTTGCGCACCTTGCTCGAAGGCCAGCCGACCGATTCACGCGCCGAGGCGGCGACCAGCGAAGCCGGTGAGGTGCTCGATACCTATCTGCTCAACAGTCTGGACGAAATCTCCCCGACGGCAGCCTTCATGCAGAACCTGATCGCCAGTTTTCTCAGCGATGTCAACGAATTGCTGGCCCAGATGAAAGCCGCCGTCGGCAACCAGGACTTTGATACCTTTTCCGGCTCCAACCACGCACTCATGGGCAGCGCCGGCAATCTCGGCGCTGTCGAGCTTTTCCGCGAGTGCAGCAAGCTAAAGTCCTTGTCCAGTGAGCAGTTCATGGATCGGGATACCCGCGTCTTATTGCCAATCCAGGAAAGTCTGATCCGCACACGCAATGCCTTACTCAGTTACCTCGGCGAGCGGCAACGGGGCTAAGCGGGTCTGCTCACCTGCGCTTTCCTGCGCCAGCGCGTCCGGCCTGGAGAAGGCGCGCAACTGGGCTTTGACCAGACGCTCCATCATCTTCAGATCGCGCGCATCGAGTCCCAATGCCGCATCAACCCAGATGTCGGCAATCTTGTCCAGATCGTCATGACAGATTGGTGACATGGCGTCGCGTACCCGGGCCAGCGCGTTGAACGTTTTTTTCTTGAGCTTCGCGCCCCGGAGGTAATCACGCAAGGCCTGTTCGCCGTGGCCATCGTCGGCCAGTACATCGACCAGACCGAGTCGGTGCAACTCCTCGCCGGTATAGCTGCGGCCGCTGGTGATAATCTCCTCGGCCAGCCGACTGCCGACGCGACGGGAAATCATGTTCCAGGCGCCCATTCCGGGGAAGAGGTTGAACAACACCTCGGGCAGGCCGAACTCAGCACTCTTCTCGGCGATGACGACATGGCTCGACAGCGCCGATTCCATGCCGCCGCCCAGCGCCTTGCCGGTGACCAACGAGATCGTCTGGCAGGGCAGGTTGTAGTGAATGATGTTGTGGTGGATGGCATCGATGCAGAGCCGGGCGTACCGGCTTAGCCCGAAACGGTCGCGGGCTTCGATCAAGCGTCGGAAGAGCGCGATGTCACCGCCCAGATTGAAGACGCCCGATACCTTCGATTCAAGCACGAGAAAGTCAAGCCGGTGCAGCTCACCCTGCCAGGCGATCATTCCGCCGCAGGCCTCGATTTGGCACTGTATGTTACGCACCTCTTCGAGCAGGGCCAGAGAAAAGCAGGGCATCGGCTGGCCCTGCATGGCGAGGCGAAGAACGCCATTCTCGGGTTCAAAACGGTTGCTGAACTGCTTATAACCGTGAAACAGGGAATCGTTGCAGAACTGGGTGGGGATGTAAAGTGTGCTCATGAAAATCTCCGTCAAAGTAAAATCATCAAGGAATGACCCGAACCCTGACGCGCAAGTGTGGCAGGGTGGCCACCGCGCCTTTGAGGTGAAATGAGGATTACGGAAGACGACGGTTTTATGGCTGAGAGTGAGATTACTGGACGAATGCAAACTAGGAAAGACCGAGAGGTCGATCGAAAAGAACTTTTTCCTGTTCGCGCCCGACATTTCTCTGCTTACCCCCTGGAATATTTCTTCGACGATTCCACCCCGTATTTGCAAGCAAGACCAGCAGCCAGTGGGGCTTGACCAATTCGGCTGTAAAAAGTGGAAAGACGGCTGATTTTTCCCCGTATTTCTGCGCGAATAAAACAACCATTCGCTTAAATCCGTGAAAGGGAGTGGCAGGCATTTCGCTGCAAGGCGAAGGCTCGTAAAAACTGCGCTCGTTGCCCACTTTTCTCGCTACCACTTATCAAGTTCGACAGGTCGCTGCCGTTATTTCATCTACGTGCTTGATGAGGCTCATTAATGCAAACCCATGCCGCTGGATAGCTACAAGCTCAGCAATGTGGGCGCATCTCTTGTATCATCAACCTCAATCTCAGGATATAGGTTCTTTAACTGGCGGAGAAAAATTAACTCTTGTTTTGACCGGAATGGGACGGCGTTAATACGCCTGACATGTCGCTCACAAAATTCTTGCCTAATTGGCCGAACCATTTTTATTCAATCAGCTCATCTTTTCGCTAGTACCAATATGCTTTCTGTCCGCTGACTCATGCTGTAAAACGACTTTATCCGGGAAATCCAAATCCAACGATGCTTCAATCTGCCCTTGCCCCGACTTTACACCAGACAACCCAGGTGGACGAACCATCGCCACCTTTCGAGGTACTGATCATTGATGATCAGTCGTCGGCGCGAGAGATTCTCGCGGCGATCGCGCTGACCATAGATCCTCTGGCCCGGGTGCACAAGTTCGGCCAGCCGGCCAAGGCGCTCATGTGGGCGGCCAGCAACGAAGTCGATTTCGTGCTGACCGATTTGCGCATGCCGGGGATAAACGGCGTCGAGGTCATCCGCCGCTTGCGCGCTTTGTCCCACTGTGAAGAAATTCCTATCGTCGTTGTGACCATCCTCGACGACAAGCAGATCCGCTATTCAGCGCTGGAGGCCGGTGCAACCGAGTTTCTTAACAAGCCGCTCGATAAACACGAGTGTCTGGTGCGCTGCCGCAACCTGATGACCATGCGCCGCCAGCAGAAGTTGCTGCATAGTCGCATCAACAGCCTGCAATCGCAGGTCGATCGTCATCGCATCGGGTTTTCAGCCCGGGTGAACGACGGTAAATTCATCGTGGCTAACGATGCTGTTCCAACAGATTTCGAACTGTCCCGACAGCTCCATTGGGCCATCCTTTCACTCGATGAACCTGTTTCATTTGAAGGCGTTAACGCGCTGTTCCGCTGCGCCATGTCCAGTGATGAATCCTGTTTCGTGCTGACTGAGCAAGGCGCAGCGCTTCAGGCCTCGTGGGCTGAAATGCATATTCAGGCCGCGAATACCGGCTTGCTCGTTTGCCATCCTGGCCGAGGAAAACCAGCCCTTATTGATCGCCTCGGATTACCGCTGCTTTACCACGAAAAAAATCTCGGTTTTATCGGAGTTGCCGGCAATCCCAATGGTTACGACGAAGAGGCCATCCTTCGCTTTAGCGAACTTTCTTTTCTGCTTGCCGGCATGCTTCACGCTCGCCATGCCTACGATCAGCGAGTCGCGTTTCTTGCCTCAAGCGAATTTGAAGTTCTTCGCCAGAAACAAATGCTTAATCAGATTCGCGACTCGGTCATCACCATGGATCTTGAAGGCTACATCATCGACTGGAACCGGGGGGCTGAGCAATTGTTTGGCTACACGCCAGACGAAATCATCGGTAAAAATATTCTGACGCTATATGCCGACACACATAATGACTATCCGCTATACAACACTTTTCTAGAAAATGGCAGCCATGAGATGTCCGTTCGTCGGCGCAAGAAGTCCGGTGAACTTTTCTGGGCTAGCGTCTCGCTTTCGGTGGCGCATGACGATGCAGGCAATCCTTGCGGACTGATTGGTTACATTGTCGATATCTCTGATCGCCTGGCCGCTGAAGAAACACTGACTCTTCATGCAAAAATATTTGAACGCAACACCGAAGCCGTAATTGTTACCGACACGCTGCTCCGCATCATTTCAACCAACCGCTCATTTTCCCTGGTCACGGGATACTCCCAAGACGAAGCACTCGGCAAGACCCCTGAAATTTTCACCGCACTTCCTCAAAAAGAATTTCTCACGGATCTGGCTCACCAACAAGTCAATGTTGATGGTCAGTGGTCAGGCGAACTCCAGTTCAAGCGCAAAGACGGCAGCACCTTCCCTGCCTCTGTATCGGTCAATTCTGTGCAGGATTTCCATGGCGCAATCAGACATTACTTTCTGGTTTTCACGGACATCACTGAGCGCAAGGAAACAGAACAACAGATTTACCGCCTGGCTTACTACGATCCACTGACCGGTCTGCCAAACCGCCAACACTTCTATACACTTTTCGAGCATGCACTGAGTAACGTACAACGAAACCGGAAGTATGGTGCGGTACTTGTTCTCGACCTGAATCGCTTCAAGTTCATCAACGACTCCATCGGCCACACTTTAGCCAACACCATTCTTTGCGAAGTTAGCCGCCGTCTATCATCCTCCTTGCGGGCCCAGGATATCGTATCTCGACATGGCGGAGATGAATTTACCATTGCACTACCCGAAATTGCCCTCCGTGAACACGCCGGACAGGTCGCACAGAAAATTCTTGTCTCACTGGCTGAGCCTTTTTTTGTCGCGCAACACGAGATCATGCTAACAGCCAGCATTGGCATCAGTATTTATCCTGACGATGGAAGTGACACCGAAACATTGTTGAAGAAAGCTGACGTGGCCATGTACCGTGCCAAGCAGACTGGCAGTAATGCTCACCTTTTCTATTTGCAGGACATGAACCAACGATCGCTTGACCAGCTCAAGCTGGAAGTGAATCTTCGCCGGGCGATAGAACGCGACGAGTTCGAACTGCACTACCAGCCGAAGATTGACCTTGCCACTGGATTGATAACCGGTGCCGAAGCGTTGTTGCGCTGGCATCACCCTGAACAGGGTGATATCTCTCCGGCGCAATTCATTCCCGTGGCAGAAGAAACAGGCCTGATCATTCCAATCGGCAAATGGGTCATCGATGCCGCCTGCCGCCAGATCCGGGTATGGATTGATCAGGGATTACCTCCCATTCGCATCGCTGTCAATCTTTCGACTCGCCAATTCAGCTCTGGCCTGCCCAGGGCCATCCTTGCTGTCATCGAGTTACACGGCATCCCGAATGACTCTCTCGAACTCGAGATTACCGAAAGCATGCTGATGCATAACACCGATTCAGTGGTGGAGATGATGCAGGAGTTCGCCGATGCCGGCATTCTGATGGCGCTTGATGACTTCGGAACAGGCTTCTCCAGCCTCTCCTATCTCAAACGTTTCCCGATCAACAGTCTGAAAATCGATCAATCTTTCGTACGCGGCATTCCTGGCGACCTGCACGACTCGGCAATTGCCACCGCCATTATCGGCATGGCCAAGACTCTCCGCCTTTCAGTCATCGCCGAAGGGGTGGAAACGTCTGCCCAGATGGAATATCTTCGCAACGCCGGCTGTGATGAGATTCAAGGTTACTATTTCAGCCGCCCCCTACCCGCCAATGAATTTGCAGCGCTGCTGTCAAGGATCAATCAAAGAACGTTGCCGGCGTTGAACCGCTGACGCCTGGCCTTGACAATTTTCACTAACCCCGACTGCGCCGCCATACCGAGCCCTGGCGCCAAACGCTGCAGCGTCCCGTGCGTCTGCACCACCCTGATTACCCACTGACGCAGCTTCTGCTCCGAAGCTCAAGCAAGTTGTCCTCACGCTTCGTGCTCATGAAGCCTGACGAAAAAGCGGGAGCAATCACCTTGGCTACCATCAATAATCAGGAACTATAAACTCGCGACTTGCGAATACCCGATGAACACCCCGACGCCACGCCAAACGATAACAAGCCCTGCGCTATCGGTGACGTCTCGGCCAGACGGTTGAGCTTAGCGAGCACGCTGGCGGACGAACTGCACCCAAGATCTGTCTCACCGGTCGGATCAAGGTTCTGATCATCCGTTGCGGACGCAACCTTGATCACCAAGCCGAACGAGCCGGAACCAAACAGGTGATGGGGGTGGCAGGCAACAGAAGTAACTCGGTTGTGAGAGCAAATTTGGACGATCCACCGATTCACGTCCGCTCTACTTGTTCCTGCGTATGCAGGTTGAATTGATACAACCCTTGCGGGTTCAGGCCATAAAAGCAATTCTATGTGAGTACCAAAATGCACGTTATGCATCCAATTTTTCGCAGGAAATGTGAACACTCAACTCGTTAGTGACTAAGCGCTGGAGCAAACGGTCGGTGGCAGCCGGCGTGCGCAAGGGCTGCGTTGCGGTGTTTGCCAGATCCGACGCGGACCATGCCAGCGAGCGGTTGGTCGTACTGGCCGAAACCCGCGCTAACGACCCGGAAGCTTGCGCTCTGCGCCAGCAAATCAACGAGGCCGCCGTCGACGTCATCGGCCTGCCCGCCGACGAGATCCTGCTGGTACCGCCCAATTCTGTGCTCAAAACATCGAGCGGCAGGATCCGCCGCGCCGCCTCGGACGAGGCGTATGAACGCGGGCTGAAAGGTGTGCCGGCGCCGCCCACGTGGCAGCCGGTGTTGCGCCTCGGCATGGCCGCGCTGCGCGCCAGGCTCACCAAGGACTTGCAGCGCACGGTGCGCTGGACTTTTGCCGGGTGCTGTTAAACCGATTTCTCTATTAGGGAATCACCGAACAAGTCATCGCAGCCAGGCGGCGGCAAAAAATTTGGGCGACATTGTGAAGCAAAAGCAGTTTTTATCGAATAAACGAGCGTTC
>JAYSZS010000124.1:0-5033 GCA_043737935.1 Propionivibrio sp.
CGAGTGCCAGTGGACAGTCATAACGCAAATGGATCAGCGCGCGGTAACCGGCGAACAGGGCGGGATACAGATCGAGTCAGTCGAGTGCATCGAGGTGGGTGCTCAGTTTTTTTCCGGTCAGGTAATAGCAAGAGGCGTTTGCAGCGCTTCCATAGAAGTGTAGCCATCCGGTTAACATCAAAGTCGCGCAAGCGACTCTCGAACTCCCAGGGGCTGGGAATAAATGTTGGCAAGCGATCTTGCAAAAGCCCTTGCCTGTCCTGCGGAGTAAGCGTGGTGGCAAGGCTATACGCTTGACATATCGCCATAAGGCCCGAATTCTGCTAACCAGATTTCAGTGGCCCGGCTGGATCCCATTCACATCCAGACGCTCGACGATGGACCACGCATACATCAGGCTCCCCTCGTTGAATTCCAGGCTCGTTTCGAGATCGTGCCACCAGGCCGCACCCTGTTTGTCCTGGCCGAGGTATTGCCAGCGGCGCTGTTCACCGCTGCACAGTTCGATCAGGTAGGTGGCATCGGTTTCTGGCTGGATCATGGGAATACCTGGTTTGCTGTGCAGACATTCAGCCCAGCACCTGCCCATGCTCGCGAGAGGCATGGAAGCCGACCTTGCTCCACTTCTCGCTGGTGACATCGAGGTTGTAGCGCGTGCTGGCCAGATAGACGAGGTTGCCGTCGACGTCTTTCGCCATGCGGTGCTGCTGTTCGCGCTCGAAGTTGCGGCGTGTTGTTTCATCCGGGAAGGTCAGCCAGCGCGCGGTGTTGATGTCAGCTGGTTCGAAGAGGGCGTCGACCTTGTATTCGGTTTGCAGGCGCTGGGCGACGACTTCGAATTGCAGCGTACCGACGGCACCGAGCAGCATGGCGCCGGTGGCGAGGTTTTCGAAGACCTGGATCGCGCCTTCTTCGCCCAACTCCTGCAAGCCTTTTTGCAACTGCTTGCTTTTTAGCGGATCGCGCAGTCGCGCAACGCGGAAGAGTTCGGGCGAGAAGTAGGGGATGCCCTTGAAAGCGAGCGTTTCGCCTTCGGTCAGCGTATCGCCGATGTGCAACTGTCCGTGGTTGTGAATACCGATGATGTCGCCGGCGACCGCGTCTTCCATCAGTACGCGCTCGTTGGCCATGAAGGTCAGTGCGTTGGCCAGCTTCATTTCTCGGTTCAGGCGCACATGCCTGACCTTCATTCCCGAACTGTAACGCCCCGAGCAGACGCGGAAGAAGGCAATCCGGTCGCGGTGCTTGGGGTCCATGTTGGCCTGGATCTTGAACACGAATCCGGTAAACGCCGGCTCGGCCGGCTGTACCGTGCGGATCCCCGCGTCGCGCTCCTGCGGCGGCGGCGCCCAGTCGATCAGGGCGTGCAGGATTTCCTGGACGCCGAAGTTGTTGATGCCTGAACCGAAGAAGACCGGTGACTGCAGACCGGCGAGAAAATCGACCAGATCGAAGGGGCTGCTGGCGCTGCGGATCAGATCGACATCGTCGCGCAGCTTGCCCACTTCCAGCGGGTATTGCTCGTCGAGCACCGGGTTGTTGATGCCATCGAGCTTTTCCGACTCGACGCGCCGCTCCTCGCCCGGAGCAAAGCGCAGCAGGCTGTCGCTGGGCAGGTGATAGACGCCGCGAAAGGTCTTGCCCATGCCGATCGGCCAGGTGATCGGCGCACATTCGATGTTCAACACCGACTCGATTTCTTCGAGCAGTTCGAAGGGTTCGCGCACTTCACGGTCGAGCTTGTTGACGAAGGTGATGATCGGCGTGTTGCGCATGCGGCAGACGTTGATCAGCTTGATCGTCTGCACCTCTACCCCTTTCGCGGCATCGATCACCATCACCGCCGCATCGACGGCGGTCAGCACGCGGTAGGTGTCTTCCGAAAAATCCTCGTGGCCCGGCGTATCGAGCAGGTTGACGGTGTGCTCCCGATACTCGAACTGCATCACCGAACTGGTCACCGAAATGCCGCGCTGCTTCTCGACTTCCATCCAGTCTGAAGTGGCATGGCGTGCGCTTTTACGGCTTTTTACGGTGCCCGCGAGCTGGATGGCGCCGCCGAAAAGCAGCAACTTTTCGGTCAGCGTCGTCTTGCCCGCGTCCGGGTGCGAGATGATCGCAAAGGTGCGCCGTTTGGCCACATCGCGCAGGATTTCGGGGGGAAAGGGGCTACTGCTCATCGTTGATTCTTTCTGCTGCAAAAACTTAAGGGGCGAAGTATACCCAAGAAGTCCATGTTCCATCGTTCGGTCTGGATTGCCGGAGTGGTTTCGCCCCTGGTGCGAACATCCGAAGACCTCATCACATGCCGCAATCGCACAATTGCTCTGGAATGGCTGGATCAAAATAGGCAAGTGAGCGAAAGTTTTTTGGGCTAGAAGATCATTGTTTCGTCCCCTTGTCGGCAAATTCGATAGCCTCGGACACCGAATGAACTGCCCGATCCGAAAGTTCGATAAGGTATTTCTGGTAATACAGGATCGTTCGTACAATTTCGGAAATCTTCGGATCGACGCAGCAGATCGACACGAAGTGCCTGGCTGCTTGCCACGTCACCGAGCGCTGGATCGCCTGCACGCTCGGCTTTGATCAGCAGAGCGACAGCTTCCTTCCGGATGGCAAAGGCTTGCCGGTCGCTGTCGTCGGAAATCCATGCTGCATGAAGCGTTGCCCACACCGCCGCTTGCGGATGGCCCTCGTGCTTAGCGATCAATGCCTGGCAAAGGAACTCATTGGCCTTGGCATCGCAGAGTTCGTTTTTCAACCTTGCCTGATAGTTCGGACTCCGAACAATGCCATTGAGTCCCTTAGTCCTTTCCAAAAGATCGCCAGCGCAATAGCCACAACCGGGACAGCAGAAAACCCAGGACCAGATGGTCGACCGCTGCATTTCGGGCGGCCGGGTATCGAGGTCCGTAGAGCCGCAGGCGTTGGTGCTGCCAATCTGGCTGATCTGCGTCTCATGGCCGCAGACTGCACAGCGCACATCCGAACTGAAAATTGTCGTCATGGTAAATCTCTCCTTTTGACTATGGCGTATTGAGCAGGGTCGGCTTGCTTTGAATTTCAGGTTTCTAGGCCGGCATGGCCAGATGGACGCTACGGGCGGTATCCATGAAAACGATCCGGCCAAACGGGCCTTGCGGCCCCATCGCATAAACGATGTCCTTCACTGACAACGGTATTCCAGCTTCCCAGCCACGCTGTAGAAAAGCGGGATCGCTGACGGCACGGACTGCTCCACCAGCATTGCGCCATTGCCTGATTTCCTTTGCGCTGGAGAACTCGCACATTAAAGGCAACACAACGGGAAGCACTCGCCTGAATGACTTGTTCATCCTGCTGATGCACATGTCGAATGCCTTCTTGCCATCATCGCCCGCCAGTACGCAGCAGTTGGCTCTGGCATAGGCCGCTTGCAAACTGTCGGTCATTGACAGCCAGATATACATGACGAGCCAATCGAAATTGACTTCGCCATTTTCGCCTGTGCTTGCAGCATGGGCAGCTTGCAGGCGTCGGGTCAGCAAGGCATCCATCGCCGGACTGCTGTTTGCATGGATGTCATCGAGCTGGGGCATTTCATTTCCTTCGCGGGTTGGCAAGTCGCCCTGTTTTCATGATCATTGGGCTTGAGAACAATCATCCGGCGACCAGGATCTTCTTGAGCCGTGCCCAGCTTTCGTCGGGCAATGTTTGCAGAATTTTCACAAGTCTCGCGTCGTCACTCTTCAGGATCAGCTTCCGCACAGCCGGTACAATCTCCTCGGCGCACAACACTTCGGCCTCGTCGATATCCATGCCACGCACAATGGCCCCGGCGCGCAGAGCCTCGTCGAGCGTCAGCGTAAAACTCTGCGTGAAGCTGGCCTCGCAGGCATGACATACGGTTGCCGTCACCGGATTGAGCGCCCCACAATCACTGCAGGGTTTGACCGGTTTCGGCCCAACCGGAAACTCATGACCGCACTCTGTGCAGATGCGCTCGCCAAGCGGACATTCCTGGCCGCAGGCCGGGCAGCGTTTGGTCTTGGGGTCGCCCCACGCCGCACGTGCTGCCTGCGACATTTCGTTCTCGACCCGCCAGGCAAAGGTTCGAATGTCTCAAATGACGGCATCACCGCGTAGGCTCGCGTATCGTCGTCCGGTCCGGCAGTGCGCACGACACGCCCGATGGCCTGACGGAAGGCGAGTTCGGTCAGCGCGTTAGGCAGATAGACCAGCACGCGAAGCCGCTTGATGTCCACGCCCTCGGACACCATCGCTACTGACACAAGCCAGCGCTTATTGGTGTTGCGGAAGGCGCGGATGCGCGATTCCGGGCTTGCCATCGGGATTTGCACGAGCAACGGCCTTTCGCCCTCGATCTTTTCAATCAGTTCGACCATGTACTCGGCCATTTCGATCGATGGCGCGATGACCAGACCGCCGGCGTCGGGCATGCGATGGCGCAGGTCGGTGAGCTTCGCACTGCCCCACTCGAGCATCGTTGCCTGATAACCGGTGAGCAGCGGCGTGCTGCCATCGCGTTCAAATTGCGGAGTGCGCGCCAGACGATAGAAGTCAAGCGCTGTCTGCAGCCCCGGGATGCGTGCCAGATCCGATGGCAATGCAGCCTTCTGGTGGCCGGAAACCTGCACCTTGTGACCGCCTTCGAGGTCGACTGAAAACTTGCCTTCATGCCGGTGGAAGGTGACCGGCCGACAGTAGCCAAGATCCACAGCATCGCCGTAGGTCAGTGTATATGTCCCGTCATCCGGATGGCTGATGGAGCCAGCGTCGTCGTAAGCGAGCCAGATCGATTGAGCGCCGTCGGAGCGGATGGGGGTGCCGGTGAGAACCAGGACAAAGCGTGCATCGGCGAATGCGCTGTCGGTACTTTCGCCCCAGGCGGCCTCGATCGCGGCGTGGTGATGCTCGGGTATGCCATTGCATATTTAGGGAAACACTGAATAAGTAGCAAAAGAAGTGAACGATCTTTTAGTCATGTCATCAAAGAAATGGGATCGATCACGGGGGTTAAGACGATGAAG
>JAYSZS010000125.1:0-5033 GCA_043737935.1 Propionivibrio sp.
GTTGATCGCGCCCTCGGCCGCCGCCTGCGCGCGATCGTCGCCGCGCGCAGTGCCGGTGCCCATCATCGCCAGCCCCATTTCGCTCATCACCGTACGCACATCGGCGAAGTCCACGTTGATCAGGCCCGGGCGCACGATCAGATCGGCGATGCCCTGCACCGCACCCTGCAGCACGTCGTTGGCGGCGCGGAAGGCTTGGATCATGGTGGCGTTGCGGCCGAGGACGGTGATGAGTTTTTCGTTGGGAATCGTGATGAGCGAATCGCAGTGCTGCGACAGCTCTTCGATACCTTTCAACGCTACCTGCATGCGGCGGCGACCTTCGAACGGGAACGGCTTGGTGACGACGGCGACGGTGAGGATGCCCATTTCTTTGGCCAACTGCGCGACGACCGGCGCTGCGCCGGTGCCGGTGCCGCCGCCCATGCCGGCGGTGATGAACACCATATGCGCTCCCTTCAACGACTCGGCGATCTGCTCGCGCTCATCGACTGCCGCCTGGCGTCCCGACTCCGGCTTGGCGCCCGCACCCAGACCCGACTTGCCCAAACGAATTTTCCTGTGGGCAACGCTGCGCTTGAGGGCCTGGGCATCGGTATTGGCGGCCAGGAACTCGACCCCCATTACCCCCTCACGAATCATGTGATCGACCGCATTGCCTCCGGCGCCTCCTATGCCGATGACCTTGATCACGGTACCCCAATCGCTACTGCCTTCTTCCTTCTCTATGATTTCAAACATGGCTCTCTCCTCCGCTAAAAACGTTAATAAAGTGATCAAAAATTCTTTTCAAGCCAGGACTTCATGCGCCCGAAAACCTGCTTGACATCCCGTGTTTCACGCACCTTCAAACCACGTTTCCTTTGCGTCTGAGCTTCCAGCAGCAAGCCACAGGCGGTAGCGAAACGTGGGGTTTGCACGACATCGGCGAGCGCGCCGTGATACTTCGGCATGCCGAGGCGAACCGGCATGTGGAAAACCTCTTCGCCGAGCTCGATCATTCCCGGCATCACCGATGACCCCCCGGTCAGCACGATGCCAGAGGACAACACCTCTTCGAAGCCTGAACGGCGCAATTCGGCCTGGATCAGCTCGAACAGCTCCTCGACACGCGGCTGTATGACGTCGGCCAGCGCCCGGCGTGACAGCTTGCGTGACGGCCGATCATCGACACCGGCCACATCGAGTACGTCCACTGCATCCGCCAGACCGGAAAGCGCACAGCCGTATTTGCATTTGATGTCTTCCGCTTCGCGCGTCGGTGTGCGCAGCGCCATGGCTATATCGTTGGTAATCTGGTCACCCGCAATCGGAATGACCGAAGTGTGGCGAATGGCGCCTTGCGTCCAGATTGCCAGATCGGTCGTACCGCCGCCGATGTCGATGAGGCAGATGCCCAGATCCTTCTCGTCCTCGGACAACACGGCATAGCTCGAAGCCAGCGGTTGCAGTACCAGATCGTTCACTTCCAGCCCGCAGCGGCGCACGCACTTGACGATGTTTTGCGCCGCCGAAACGGCACCGGTGACAATATGCACTTTCACCTCAAGGCGGAACCCGCTCATGCCGATCGGCTCCCGGATTCCGTCCTGATCGTCGATGATGAATTCCTGCGTCAGGATGTGCAGGATTTCCTGATCGGCCGGGATCGGCATGGCGCGCGCCGTTTCAATCACGCGCTCGACGTCCATCGGTGTTACTTCCTTGTCCTTGATCGCCACCATGCCGTTCGAATTGAAACTTTTGATGTGACTGCCGGCAATCCCGGTATACACCTCCTTGACCTTGCAGTCGGCCATCAGCTCGACTTCCTGTAGCACGCGCGAAATGGTTGCAACGGTATCCTCGATATTGACCACTACGCCCTTTTTCAGGCCTTTGGAGTCCTGCGATCCCATGCCGATGATATTGAGCCGTCCTTCCGGCGTGATTTCTGCAACCAGCGCAACGATTTTCGAGGTACCGATGTCGAGTCCGACGATGATTTCCTTGCTCTCCCTGCTCATGGCTTCCCTTTACTTTCAGTTGCTGGCGCGGCAGCGACCCGCAGCGCAAAACCATTCGGATAGCGCATATCCACAACAATCGGCCGCGGACTGGCGGCGCTCAATACGCTCGGGTAATACTCGACGAAGCGCAACAGGCGCTCGCTCACCGGAGACTTCGGCTGTTGTCGCCCCAATTCGACGATCATTTCGTCGTCCAGTCGCAACTGCACGGCAAGACGCGGTGAAACGCTCAAAGCGCGCGGTATCCTTCCGATTGGCTTGAGGATTTCCGCGGCCTGCTGGTAATGGCTCAGTATTTCCGGTGCCAGTCCTGTCGGGCCGATCAGCAAGGGCATCGGTGCTGGCGGCGGGGCGCTCAAGACGGCGTTGAACACCTCGCCATAGGAGTTCACCAGTTGCCCCGTTGCCTGCCCCCAAAAAGCCACCGGCAGATGCTCCTCGATACTCACTTCGATACGCGACGGCCACAGCCGCCGTACTTCGGCACGCCGCACCCACGGCAATTGCTCCAGCGACTGGCGCACATCCTCCACTTTGATACTGAAAAAATTTCCACCCAGCAAACCGCTGAGCGAGTTTTCCATCTCGCTGTGCCGGACTTCCCGCAACTCGTGCGTAACGAGCACTTCGCGCAGCGGAAAGAGGGGCAGGCGAGCACTCCAGACTACCGCTGCCACCAGCAATGCAGCCGCCGCTGCCACCAGAAGCAGATCGGTAACGGCGTTCATCAACTGCGGTTTGTTCCACATTGATCATCCCAGTGTGGCCAGTGCCAGAACGCGCACCACCAGTTGATCGTAGGACATGCCAGCGACTCTAGCGGCTATCGGCACCAGCGAGTGATCTGTCATTCCCGGTGAGGTATTCACTTCCAGGAGATAGGCGTAGTCCTGTTCATCCATCAGGAAATCCACCCGGCCCCAGCCACGGCAACCGAGAACGCGAAACGCTTCCAATGCCTGGGCACGCAGTTCGAGTTCGCGTACCTCGGTCAACCCGCAAGGGCAGCGATAGACGTTGTCGTTGCGGAAATACTTAGCGTCATAGTCATAGAATTCTGTGGCCGGTTCGATCTTGATGATAGGCAGTGCCTCATCACCAAGTATTGCGACCGTGTATTCCCCGCCGAGGATGCCTCGCTCGGCAATGACCAGCGGATCGTGACTTGCCGCTTCAAGATAGGCGGCGCGCAGTTCGGCGGCCTCCCGAACCATCGAGACGCCGATCGATGAGCCTTCACAGGCCGGTTTCACGAAAAGCGGCAAACCCAACTGCTTCTCCACTGCCTCAAAATCACTGTTCGCATCGAGCATGACAAACTCAGGAATGGCCAGACCGACCGAACGCCACAGCAACTTGGTGCGCCACTTGTCCATACCCACGGCGGAGGCCATCACGCCGCTCCCGGTATAAGGAATGCGCATCAACTCAAGCGCGCCCTGGATCGTTCCGTCCTCGCCGTAACGACCGTGCAATGCGATGAAAGCGCGATCGAACGCCGTCAGTTCATCGAGTTTGCGCTCGGACGGATCAAAAGCCTTGGCATCAACGCCCTGACGCTGCAAGGCCGCCAGCACGCGCGCACCGCTGTTCAGCGATACCTCGCGCTCGGCCGACTTGCCACCGAGTAGTACGGCAACTTTTCCGAAATCAAACATACGTGAAACCCTTCACCACCAAGGCACCAAGGAAACCAAGATTCACCAAGAAAACCCTGGAGTAACTGGGTGCCCGCCAAAGGGAATTCCTGCGGGACAACCCGGTGTCCTGTTGCTTAGGCATTGACCAGCTTTCCAGGTACGCCGCCGATCGAGCCGGCACCCATGGTGATTACGACATCGCCGTCGCGGGCGACATCGAGAATGGCTTGCGGCAGGTCGGCGATGTGCTCGACAAACACCGGTTCGATCCTGCCCGCTACCCGCAGTGCACGCGCCAGCGCACGGCCATCGGCGGCGATGATCGGTGGCTCACCGGCGGCATACACTTCGCCCAGAACCAATGCATCGACACCGTTCAGCACACTGACAAAATCCTCAAAGCAGTCGCGTGTCCGGGTGTAGCGGTGCGGCTGAAAAGCCAGCAGCAAACGACGCTCGGGAAAGGCACCGCGGGCCGCGGCGATGGTTGCCTTCATTTCCGCCGGATGATGCCCGTAATCATCGACCAGCGTGAAACGTCCACCACCGGCTAGCGGCACTTCGCCGTAACGCTGGAAGCGCCGGCCAACGCCCTTGAACTCGGCCAGCGCCTTGACGATGACCGTATCGGCAACACCCAGTTCGCTCGCTACAGTAATTGCCGCCAGCGCGTTCAACACGTTATGTACCCCCGGCAGGTTGAGCGTTACCGGGAAGCGCGTGACGCTGCCGTTGATCCGTACACAATCGAACCGCATCTGGCCAGCGCTCGCCACCACGTTTTCGGCACGCACATTGGCCGCGGCGTCCAGACCATAGGTAACAATCTGCTTGGCGACTTGCGGCATGATTTCGCAGACATTGGCGTCATCGGCGCAGAGTACCGCTACGCCATAAAACGGCAGACGCTGCAGGAAGTCGACAAAAGCCTGCTTGAGCCTGCCAAAATCATGGCCGTAGGTTTCCATGTGGTCGGCATCGATGTTGGTCACAATCGAAATGACCGGCGACAGGAACAGGAAAGAGGCATCGGACTCGTCGGCCTCGGCCACCAGAAAATCTCCGGAACCGAGACGTGCATTGGCTCCGGCGGCGTTTAGCCGGCCGCCGATGACGAAGGTCGGATCCATACCGCCTTCGGCCAGAATCGAAGCCACCAGACTGGTCGTCGTCGTTTTCCCGTGCGTCCCGGCAATCGCAATCCCCTGCTTGAGACGCATCAGTTCGGCCAGCATCTGGGCACGCGGCACCAGCGGCACCTTGCGCAGGCGTGCGGCAACGACTTCCGGGTTGTCGTCCTTGACCGCCGTCGACACCACCACGGCGTCAGCGCCGACAATGTGCTCACTCGCATGCCCCGCAGTGATTCGTATGCCCAGCCCGG
>JAYSZS010000126.1:0-2052 GCA_043737935.1 Propionivibrio sp.
GCAGTTGCTCGGTGATGGTCGCCAGTGGGGGATCCGCATCTCCTATGCGGTACAGCCCTCGCCCGATGGCCTGGCGCAGGCTTTCCTGATTGGCGAAGCCTTTCTCGGCGACGATCCCTCGGCGCTGGTACTCGGCGACAATATCTTCTACGGTCATGATTTCGCCGGACTGCTGAGTAACGCCAGCATGCGTACGACGGGTGCAACGGTGTTTGCCTATCCGGTAACCGATCCCGAACGCTACGGCGTGGTCGAGTTCGATCGACAGGGTCGTGCCATCAGCCTGGAAGAAAAGCCGAAGGCACCCAAATCGCGCTATGCCGTGACCGGGCTCTACTTTTACGACACGCAGGTGGTGGATCTGGCCCGATCGATCAAGCCCTCCGCACGCGGCGAACTGGAAATTACCGACCTTAACCGGCTCTATCTGGAGCAAGGCAAGCTCGAGGTGGAGACCATGGGCCGCGGTTATGCCTGGCTCGATACCGGCACCCACGAGTCGATGCTTGAAGCCAGCCAGTTCATTCACACCATCGAAAAGCGCCAGGGGTTGAAAGTAGCCTGCCCCGAGGAAATCGTCTGGCGCAACGGCTGGGTTGACGATGCGCAACTTGAGCGGCTGGCGCAGCCGCACGGCAAGTCGGGCTACGGCGAGTATCTGCGTGGCTTGCTGCATGAGAAGGTGCAGCAATGAAAGTGACGCCTTGTGCCATTGTTGAAGTGCTGCTGATCGAACCGAAGGTGTTCGGGGACGATCGCGGCTTTTTTTTCGAGAGCTTCAACCAGCGCACCTTCCGTGATGTTTCAGGTTTGACCGTCGATTTCGTTCAGGACAATCATTCAAAGTCGGCACGCCATGTGTTGCGTGGCCTGCATTACCAGATCAACCAGCCGCAGGGCAAGCTGGTGCGCGTGGTGGCCGGCGAGGTATTCGACGTGGCGGTGGATCTCCGCCGCCGTTCGCCGACCTTCGGCCGCTGGGTGGGCAAGCAGCTCTCCGCTGACAACAAGCAACAGCTCTGGATACCTCCCGGCATGGCGCACGGTTTTGTGGTGCTCTCCGAAAGTGCGGAGTTTCTTTACAAGACGACGGATTACTGGGCACCCGAACACGAGCGTTGCATTGCCTGGAATGACCCGACACTGGCGATCGAGTGGCCGGAGTTGAATGGCGCACCGCTGCTCTCGGGCAAGGATGCCAAAGGGATTGCGTTTTTACAGGCCGAGGTGTTTGAATGAACTGTGCGATTTATTGACTTGCAGGCCTTCATACCAACCTGGCGTGATTTGTCGGGCTAAGGCTCATATTATTAATTTGAAGGTGCACCTATGAAAATTACGGTTATCGGTACAGGTTACGTCGGTCTGGTCAGTGGCGCCTGCCTCGCCGAAGTCGGCAACGACGTGCTGTGCCTGGATGTCGACCCGGCCAAGATTGCGGTTCTTGAAGCGGGGGGCATTCCGATCTACGAACCCGGCCTGCAGGAGATGGTGTGCCGCAACGTGGCCGCCGGTCGTCTGCATTTCACCACCGATATCGAGAAAGCCGCGCACTTTGGCACCATCCAGTTCATTGCCGTCGGCACACCACCCGATGAGGACGGCTCGGCTGACATGCAATATGTGACGGCCGCCGCACGCAACATCGGAAAATACATGAACGACTACACGGTGATCGTCGACAAGAGTACGGTGCCGGTAGGTACCGCCGATGCGGTAAAGGCGGCGGTCGCCGAAGAACTGGCCAGGCGCGGCGACAACTACGCCAATACGCCGTTCAGCGTCGTCTCTAACCCCGAGTTTCTCAAGGAAGGCGCGGCGATTGACGACTTCATGAAGCCGGATCGCATCGTCGTCGGCTGCAACGACGAGCGTGCCGCGCTCAACATGCGCGCGCTGTACGCCCCCTTCCAGCGCAACCACGACCGCCTGATCCTGATGGATATCCGCAGCGCCGAGCTGACCAAATACGCCGCCAACGCCATGCTGGCGACGCGCATCAGCTTCATGAACGAGCTGGCCAACCTGGCCGAGAAGCTGGGTGCCGACATC
>JAYSZS010000127.1:0-5018 GCA_043737935.1 Propionivibrio sp.
TGCTGCTGGAGCAACCGGAGATCAACCCCTTCCTCAGCCGTTTTTATCAAAACCAGGAACACTACGCGCTGCAGACACAGCTTTTCTTTTTGTTCCATCGCCTCGACCTGATGCGCGACCTGGCGCAGCCTGAGCTCTTCCCGCGCACAGTGGTCGGCGATTTCCTGCTGGAGAAAGACCCGCTGTTCGCCGCTCTGACCCTGAATGAAGACGAGTACACGCTCTACCGCCAGATCTATGATCGCGTATCCTTGCCGGCTACTGTCGCACCCGATCTGGTGATTTACCTGCAAGCCAAACCGGAAACACTGGTTTCTCGGGTACGGAAACGTGGCATCGACATGGAACGTAAGATCAGCGACGACTATCTGATCCTTCTCGGGGAAAGCTATACGCGTTTTTTCCACAACTACGAGGCGGCGCCGGTGCTGGTGGTCAACTCCGAAAATCTTAATTTCGTCGACAGCACCGACGACTTTCAACTTCTCGTGCAGCGCATCGAATCGATGCGTGGGCATCGCGAATACTTCAACCGGGGGGATTAATCCATGTCTGTACATTCGGCAACACGACGGCTCACGCAGCTCGATCTGGCGAAAATGCGGATGGCCGAAGAAAAAATTGCCGTTCTTACCTGTTACGACGCGAGCTTCGCGCAACTGTGCGATACAGCTGGCGTTGAAGTACTGCTGATTGGCGATTCGCTGGGCATGGTGCTGCAGGGTCACGACTCGACGCTGCCGGTGACGCTTGCCGATATTGCTTACCACACCAGTGCCGTGGCGCGTGGCTGCCAGCGCCCGTTGATTATTGCCGACATGCCTTTCGGCAGTTTCCAGGAAAGCCCGCAACAGGCTTTGCGCAATGCCGTTCTTCTAATGGCGGCTGGGGCGCAGATGGTCAAGATCGAAGGCGGGATGGACATGGCCGAAACAACGCACTTCCTGATCACGCGCGGCATCCCGGTGTGCGCGCACGTCGGACTGACACCCCAATCGGTTCATCAACTGGGGGGTTACCGCGTGCAGGGCAGGGATGATAGCGGCGCGGCAAAACTGATCGCCGATGCACTCGCCCAGCAGGACGCCGGTGCCGCACTGATTGTTCTCGAAGCCATCCCTTCGGCGCTGGCGGTCGAGGCCACCGGTCAACTGTCGATTCCAAGCATCGGCATTGGCGCGAGCAAGGCCTGCTCGGGCCAGGTGCTGGTTCTGCACGACATGCTCGACATCACTGCCGGCAAGAAGGCGCGCTTCGTCAGGAATTTCATGGCCGGCCAAACCTCGATCGCTGCCGCCATCGCGGCCTATGTTGCAGCGGTCAAGGACGGCAGCTTCCCTGGGCCTGAGCACTGTTACTGACAAACCTATAACCGCCTTAAACGCAGAGTACGCGAAGAAAACCCAAGTATTTTTCTCTCTCTGCGTCTCTTCGCTCTCTGCGTCGAAAGAGGTTTAAAACACATGCAAATCCAATCCTCAATCCCCGACCTGCGCGCCGCCCTGAGAAACTGCGGCCGCATTGTTTTCATCGCGACCATGGGCAATCTGCATGCCGGCCACATTGCGCTGATGACGCAGGCACAAGCGCACGGTGATACCGTCGTCGCCAGCCTCTTCGTCAATCGCCTGCAATTCGGTCCGAACGAAGACTTTGACAAGTATCCGCGCACCTTTGCCGACGACTGCGAGAAGCTGGAGGCGGCGGGAGTTGACGTGCTTTTTGCGCCGGGCGAGCACGATCTTTACCCCGAAGTGCAGCAGTACCAGGTCGACCCGCCGGATATTCAGAACCAGCTAGAAGGCGAATTCCGTCCCGGTCATTTTCGCGGCGTCGCCACTGTCGTGCTCAAGCTGTTCAATATCGTGCAGCCTCAGGTTGCGGTGTTCGGCAAGAAGGACTACCAGCAACTGATGGTTCTGCGCAATATGACTCGCCAGTTGGCGCTACCGATTGAAATCGTCGGTGGCGATACCGTGCGCGCCGAAGACGGTCTGGCGCTCTCCTCGCGCAACGGCTATTTATCAGCGGTCGAACGTACCGAGGCGCCGCGCCTGTACCGCGTTCTGAGCAATATCCGCACGGCCGTGCGCAGCGGCGAACAGGACTTTGCGAAACTCGAACAGGCCGCCATTGTCCAACTCGACAACCATGGCTGGCAGACCGATTATATTGCAGTGCGACAGCAGTCCGATCTGCAAATCCCGCAGGCGGGAAATGATTCACTGGTGGTGCTTGCAGCCAGCCGGTTGGGAATACCGCGGCTCATTGATAACATAGAAATTTAAACATTGCAACAGGGTCGTTGACAGGCGGGGATTAGCCGCTACAATGCACTTCCCTCAACACAAATTGCACGGGCAAAGCCATGCAGAGAACGATGCTGAAGTCGAAGTTGCACCGCGTAACGACAACGCACGCCGAACTTCACTATGAAGGCTCATGCGCTATTGATGACAACCTGCTCGACGCAGCCAATATCCGCGAGTACGAACAAATCGATATCTGGAACGTCAATAACGGCGAACGCTTCACGACTTATGCCATTCGTGGCGAGCGTGGGTCGGGCATCATTTCGGTCAATGGTTCGGCTGCACGCCGCGCCTCACCGGGCGACATCCTGATTGTCGCCAGCTTTGCGGTCTTTAACGAAGTTGAACTCGCCAAGTACGCACCGGCTCTGATCTACGTTGATGCGAAAAACCGCATCGTGCGCCAGGGCAACGAAATTCCAACGCAAGCCGCTGCTTGAACCGGTTTCCCGTTCTGCACTTAAAAAAGCCCTGGCGGGCAAACCGGCCAGGGCTTTTTGTTGCCTGCTTGAATTAGTGCTTGCTGGCTCCTGCTGCTCCAAAACCCGTCTGAGCCCGGATGTATTGATCTTCGAAGGCGTCAATTTCCCGTTTTGCCCGGGCGCTCGTATCGGTCTTCGAGAAGACGTAAGCGAGCAGGAAAGCCAATGGCATGGCGAACAGGGCCGGCTGAGTGTAGGGGAACAATGCCACCTTGTTGCCCAGCACATCGACCCACACCGACTTCGACAGCATGACGAAGGCGACGGCTGATAAGAGGCCGCCATAACCGGCGAACAGAGCACCGCGGGTGGTCAGTCCCTTCCAGTACATCGAGAGGATGAGTACCGGGAAGTTGCCTGCCGCAGCTACGCCGAAGGCTAAGCCGACCATGAAAGCCACGTTCTGCTTCTCGAACAAGATGCCGAGAATGATAGCGACAATGCCAAGACAGATGGTGGCGATCTTTGAAACGCGGATCTCGGCCGTCTCCGAAGCCTTCCCCTTCATAATAACGCGCGAGTAAAGGTCATGCGAGATCGCCGAGGCGCCTGCCAGTGCGAGACCGGAAACCACGGCCAGGATGGTGGCGAAGGCGACCGCTGCCATGAAGCCGAGCAGCATGTCGCCGCCGACCGCCTTGGCCAGGTGCATGGCGACCATGTTGCCACCGCCGATCAGCTTGCCACCGATGACACCGCCTTCAAAAAATTCGGGATTCTGGCCGACGACAATGATCGCGCAGAGACCCATCAGGAAGATCACGTTAAAGAAGTAGGCGACGATACCGGAAGCGTAAAGCACCGACTTGCGTGCTTCCTTGGCATCGGTCACGGTGAAGAAGCGCATCAGGATGTGCGGCAGGCCGGCGGTACCGAACATCAGGCCAAGACCGAGTGAAATGGCGTTGATCGGATCGGCTAGCAGACCGCCCGGCGTCATCAGCTTGAGTCCGAGTTTATGTACCGACGTCGCCTTCTCCATTAGGGTGGTAAACGAAAAACCGAACTGGCTGAAGGCCAGCAACATGGCCAGAGTGCCGCCGGTGAGCAGCATGCAAGCCTTGATGATCTGCACCCAGGTCGTCGCGACCATGCCGCCGAAAGTCACATAGACCATCATCAGGATGCCTACACCGATAATGGCGATATTGTAATCGAGGCCGAAGAGCAGTTTGATCAACTGGCCGGCACCCACCATCTGGGCGATCAGATAGAAGCAGACGACGGTCAGCGAGGAAATGGCCGCCATGGTGCGTACGCTGCCTTCGTCCAGGCGGAAGGCGGTAATGTCGGAGAAGGTAAAACGACCGAGGTTACGCAAGCGTTCGGCCATCATGAACAGGATGACCGGCCAGCCGGCAAAGAAGGACAGCATGTAGAGGTAGCCGTCGAAGCCACTGCCATAGACCAGCGCGGTCAAACCAAGCAGGGTGGCTGCCGACATGTAGTCACCGGCAATGGCCAGTCCGTTTTGTCTGCCGGTGATGCCCCCCCCGGCGGTATAGAAATCAGCCGTGGACTTGGTGCGACTGGAGGCCCAGTAGGTAATCCCCATGCTTAACGCCACGAACAGGCAGAACATGATGATGGCGTGCCAGTTGGTGGCCTGTTTTTCGAGCGCACCTTCGACCGGAGGACCGGCATAAACCATGGCGCTGAGCACGAAAAGCCCAAGCGTGTTAAAAAGTTGAGTCAGGCAGCGCATTATTTGTCCTCCTTACGGGCTTGCTTGATGACTTCCTGCGTCAGTGCGTCAAATTCGCTATTGGCGCGCCTGACGTACAAAACCGAGAGCAACCAGAAGAAAATGAACAAGGAAAGTTCAACGGCAACGCCCACCGTCAACATCGAACCTTCGCTGACCGGCTTGCCAAGATCGGCGGGAAAGTAAGCTACCGCAAGCACGAACCCATAAAACAGGATTAGAACAATAACGGATAGCGTCCAGGCATAGCGTCCCCTAGTGGCGACCAGTTCCTGGAATTTGGGATTGACCCGCATCCGCTCATAAATTTCAACACTCATGGCATTACCCTCCTCTTAAAAGAATGAATGGTTAACAAAAGACCGCAATATCATACACGGGATTTACAAAATATGGAATCCTTAGCCTTGTCCAATGGGGCATGAGCGAAGTAATCGGCCCGGTTGCCGCAAATCGCGTCGAAGAAACACTGGAGCTTCGTTGTGGCAAAGTGGGGTATGGTGCCGCTGAAGACCGATT
>JAYSZS010000128.1:0-5002 GCA_043737935.1 Propionivibrio sp.
GGGTCCGCTGACCTCGCAGAAAAGCGCCGTTATTCTCGCCGAGCTCAAAAGCAGATCCGGCGACATTGATATTCTTGAAAAGCAGATTGCTCTGGAACAGGCGATTGTCGGCAGCCCGTTGATCCTGGGCAACAAAGTCATCCTGTTGCAGGACGGCGAGGCGACTTACTCGGCGATGTTTGCTGCCATCCGCACAGCCCGCAATCACATCAATCTCGAAACCTACATCATTGAAGACGACATAATCGGACAGCAGTTTGCCGATTTGCTGCTGGAAATGCAGGGCAGGGGAGTTCAGGTCAACCTGATCTATGACAGCTTTGGTGCATTCAATACGCCCAAGGTCTTCTTCGAGCGGCTGAGCGCGGGCGGGATCGAAGTCCTCGAATTCAACCCGCTCAATCCGCTGGCAGCAAAAAAGGAATGGCTGATCAATAACCGCGATCACCGCAAGTTGCTAGTCGTCGACGGGCGCATTGCATTCATCGGCGGCATCAATATCAGCAGTGTTTATTCCTCAGGATCGGGCCTCGGGCGGAACCGGAAAGCAGCGGTGCAAGTGGCGGAAAACACCGTAGCCTGGCGCGATACCCATCTGCAGATCGAAGGCCCGGTCGTCGCCGAATTGCAGAAGCTTTTCATTGAGACCTGGGTAAAGCAGCAGGGCAGGACGCTGGCCGCAAAAGCCTATTTTCCGGTGCTAAAGGTTCAGGGGAAAGACCTTGTGCGCGCTATCGGCAGCACGCCCGACGACCCCTATAGCCTGATTTACCTGACTCTGATCTCGGCCATCGGCAACGCTGAAAAGCAGGTGAGCCTGACCAATGCCTACTTTGTACCGGATCCCCAACTTCTGAAATCGCTGATCGATGCCGCCGGGCGCGGTGTCGACGTAAAGTTGATACTGCCCAGCCATTCCGATTCCGACGTGGTGTTTCATGCGGGCCGTTCACATTATTCCGCCTTGCTGAAAGCCGGCGTCAGGATCTACGAACGACGTGGAGCATTGCTGCATGCTAAAACCGCATTCATCGACGGCGTCTGGTCCTGTGTCGGCTCAACCAATCTCGACTGGCGCAGTTTTCTCGACAACGACGAAATCAACGCGGTGATCCTGGGGCGTGATTTCGCCGAGAAAATGCAGGCCATGTTTGCCACCGACCTCGAAGCTTCAGAGGCCATCGATCCGAAGATCTGGGAACAGCGATCTCCACTGCTGCGTATCAAGGAATGGGGCGCCAGCCTGTTGCAGCGCTGGCTATAGCACACTGTCGTTTTCACAGTCAGGGGCCAGGCACCCGAACCAGGCCACATGGTTCATCACGGCAAGTTTTGTAATAGATCCGTCTGTGTGGCTGAAAGTCTGTGAAAAAAACCATTATTGCCTGATTTCTACGCTCGTCACCCCGGCGCAAGCCGGGGTCCAGCTCGTTTATCCGATTGTTTCAATGGATATCGGAGGAAGCTATGGATTCCGGCTTTCGCCGGAATGACGGCTTGGGAGGTGTTTATCCATTAACTCACAGCCTCTGACCGGTTAACCGGTTCGTCATTCCCGACATGAACGAGCAACTTGCCAAAGTTCTTGCCCTGGAGCAGGCCGATGAAAGCTTGCGGAGCGTTCTCCAGGCCTTCGATGATGTGCTCCCGTATCTTGATCTTGTCCTCCTTGATCCAGGTGCTCATCTGGCTCAGGAACTCCCCGAAACGATCGCCGTAGTCGTCGAAGATGATGAAGCCCTGCATCTTGATGCGACGGGTGAGCAGCGTACGGGTCAGGAGTCCCAGACGATCCGGACCTTGCGGTAAAGCGGTCTCGTTGTAATGGGCGATCAGGCCGCACAGCGGAACACGAGCGCGGGCGTTGAGCAGGGGCAGAACGGCGTCGAATACCGCGCCGCCAACGCTTTCGAAGTAAACGTCGATACCTTTCGGGCAGGCCGCCGCCAATTGTTGCGGTAATTCGGCGCTGCGGTGATCGATGCAGGCATCGAAACCCAATTCGTCGACCACCTGACGGCACTTGTCGGCGCCGCCGGCGACACCGACGGCGCGGCACCCCTTGATTTTGGCAATCTGCCCCACGACTGAACCGACGGCGCCACTGGCAGCGGCAACGACGACTGTTTCGCCATGTTTCGGTTGGCCGATGTCGAGCAGCCCCATATAGGCCGTAAAACCAGGCATGCCGAAAACGCCAAGAGCGAGCGAAAGGTGCTTCATGTCGGGTTCGAGTTTGATCAGGCCGGTGCCGTCGGAAAGCGCATAGCTCTGCCAGCCGCTGAAGCTGCGCACCAGTTCGCCTGGCTGGTAATCGGGATGCCGGGAGGCTTCCACGCGCGAGACAGTGCCGCCGACCATCACGTCACCCACGGCCACTGGTGCGGCATACGAGGGGGCGTCGCTCATGCGGCCGCGCATGTACGGGTCGAGTGAAAGATACACGGTGCGCAGCAGGATCTGGCCGGACGAAGGTTCCGGAACGTTGCGTTCTTCAAGCAGGAAATTAGGGGCGGTTGGCGCTCCGACCGGCCGGGAGTTCAGAACGATCCGCTGATTGACGGTGTTCTCTCTTGGGGTAATTACCGATCCATCGGAAGTGGATAAGGTGCGTTGTTCCATTGGCGTACTCCTGTAAAAAGGTGCTTGGGCAGGTTTGGCGTAGCGTTGATCGGACTGACTATCCGAGGTTATCGGGCTGGGCTTCCTTGGTTTTGTTTGCTGTAACGCGAAACCACTGTGACTTGATTGCTTCGAGCAGGAACAGGCTGAATAAACCTGCTGCTGCGCTTATGGCAAGATCATCCCAGTGCAATTGGCCAAAATTAAATAGCGATTGCGCCGGGGGCCACGACAAAGCCAATGTGAGAAGTGCGCCGATGCTGCCCACCAGAATCCACAGCGAGCGGTTGGGGCGCATGAACGCGCGCCGGAGTGATGACTTGAACGAACGGTTAACCAGGATGAGCCCGATGTTGATGAGGATTAGCGCCGTGAACACCAGAGCGCGCAGATCCGGATCAGGAACATCCATCCGTGCCGCACCAATGTAAACGCCTGCCAGGATGGCAAAGACAATCATGCCTTGCATTACTGCCCACAGAATCCTTTTGGGAAGAAGCAGCGGGCTCGCTGGGTCGCGCGGGGGACGTTGCATGACGTCGTCTTCCTCCTGTTCGGCTTCAAACACGATCGAGCACGCCGGATCGATCACCATTTCCAGGAAGGCGATGTGGATCGGCGTGAGAATCAGCGGCAGACCCAGCAGGAGGGGAAGTAGTGCGAGTCCGGCGATCGGGATATGGACCGCAACAATGAACTCGATTGCCTTGCGCAGGTTGTCGTAAATTCGCCGGCCGAGGCGGATTGTTTTGACGATCGATCCAAAATCATCGTCGAGCAGAACGATGGCCGAAGCTTCGCGGGCCACGTCCGTGCCACGTCCGCCCATGGCAATACCGATGTTCGCAGCCTTGATGGCCGGGGCGTCGTTCACGCCATCGCCGGTCATGGCGACGATCTCGCCATTGGCCTTGAGGCTCTGCACAATGCGCAGTTTCTGTTCGGGACGGATACGGGCGAAGATCGACGTCGATTTCACACGCAGAGCGAGTTGATCGTCAGGTAGGGTTTCGAGCTCGTCGCCGGAGAGCACTTCCGTCGAGTCGATCCCCGCCTGCTTGCCGATGGCGCGGGCCGTTTCCGGATAATCGCCGGTAATCATCATCACGCGGATTCCTGCGGCGCGGCATTCCGCCACGGCGGCAGGCACGTTGGAACGCAAGGGGTCGGCGAAGCCGATCAGGCCCAGGTACTCAAAATTCATGCCGCGCGGAGTATCGGGCAGATTTTGTTTCTGCACTGCATTCAGAACCTGGGCTTTGGCCACGCCAAGAACCCGAATCCCGTCGGCGGCGAGCGCATCGACCTGTTGGCGAATCTTGAGGAGACGTTCAGCGGAAAGGTGACACAGTTCCGCGATCGCTTCGAGCGCACCTTTGGCGTAGGCCGTGCCATCGTTATTGCCTTCGCCGGATAGAATGTTGGCGACCGCAAACAGATCCGGTCTGAGGCCATAAGCGCGGATAAGCGAGTGCCTGGCGAAGCTTGCCGCATTTTCCCCGATCTGCGTTTGTGCCAGCGTGTGCACGGCGATATCCATCGGGTCGGTGGGTTCGCGCGGGCAGGCAAGCAGCGCCGCTTCCAGTGTTTCCCGGATTTTGTCGTCCGCTGCTGGCGTGTTTTCGTTCTGATTCCAGACCGTGTCCTCGCTGTGTATGGCGACCAGTGTCATGCGGTTTTCGGTCAGCGTGCCCGTTTTGTCGGTGCATAACACGGTCGTCGCACCGAGTGTCTCGATGGCCGATGCGCGTCGGGTGAGCACGCGGGCCCGCGAAATGCGCCACGCCCCCATGGCCATGAACACGGCGAGGACAAGCGGGAATTCTTCAGGCAGCAGCGACATGCCGATGGCGATACCGCCAAGCATCGCCTCAAGCCACGATCCGCGTAACAGCCCGTAAAGCAGGACAACCAGCCCCCCGGCGAGCAGGCCAATAATGGCGAAGTTGCGAACCAGTCCGTGGATTTGAATTTGCAGGCGTGGCTGTACTGTTTCAATGCTTTCAAGAGCTCGCCCGATCTTGCCCATCTCACTGCGCATACCCGTGGCGTGGACGAGGGCTTGTCCGGAACCGCGCACAACCAGCGTTCCGGCAAAGATATGGGGCAGGTCTTCACCGCCGGGCTTGGGTGCGGTCGCTTGTCCTTCCGTTTTTGGCGAAGAATCCGGTGCCTGTTTGCGAACAGGAAGGGATTCGCCGGTCAGCAGCGATTCATCGAGCAACAGATCTTGCGCGGAGACGAGCGTCGCGTCGGCTGCAACGCGATCACCCTCTGCAATAACAATCAGATCGTCACGGACGACCTCCCTGCCGGCAATCAGCATCCGCTGGCCGTCGCGAACCACAAGCGCGCGAGGACTGGCGAGGTTGCGCAGTGC
>JAYSZS010000129.1:0-11029 GCA_043737935.1 Propionivibrio sp.
GTGACTTCCGCACCACTGGTTTCGTTGAGGTGATCGTCGACGCGAATCCAGCCCAGCGCCAGCAACAGCAAAACGGTTGAACCGATACTCAGCTTGTGCCAGCGCGGGCGGGTAAATTCCACAGTAGGGATCACCGCAATGGCCGCTACCAGCCCGGTGAGCACGATGCCGATCGACAGTTCGTAGTTGCTGTTAAACCAGTACGGCGCGATGACGCCGACAAAGAAACCGCCTGCGGCTCCGCCGACGGCGAGCATCAGGTAGTAGCCGGTCAAATGGCTGGGATGCGGCTGCAGGCGGGCGAGTTCGCCATGACAGACCATGCAGGCAACGAAGAACGCGGACAGATTGATCGCCATCGAAACATAAATGGGGAAGGCACTCATGCCCAGCGTCGGCAGATAAGCCAGCGCGCCCAGCCCGACGACCAGCAGCGGCAGAAAAATCTTCCGCTGATACCAGCCGTGACGCTCGAAGCTCAATATGAAGGAAAGCAGGTACAGCGCCAGCGGTGCCACCCAGATCATCGGAATCGGCGCAATGTTGGTGGTCAGGAAACTCGTGTCGGCGACCATCAGAATCGACGGGCAGGCGGCCAGAGCCGCCCATAGCAGCTTGTTCGTCCAGCGTGGTGCGGGGCCCTCCTGATGATGTTGTAATGCAATGGGCTGGCCATGGCGCCCGCGCCAGGCGAGTAGCGCACAGGCGAGGACAAAACAGGCGAACAGCCCGGACCACAGCCAGGATTGCCAGCGCGTCGGGAACAGCGGTTCAACTACGATGGGATAGGCCAGCAGCGCCAGCATCGAGCCAAAGTTCGACAGGGCGAACAACCGATACGGCACCAGGCCGGACCGCTCGCGAGCGAACCAGGCCTGCAGCAGCGGGCCGGTTGTCGATAGTACAAAGTAGGGCAGACCGATGGACACAGTGAGCAGCCCGAGAATGCGCAGCGTCGGATTCTCGGCCCCGGTCGGTTTCCAGTCCACACTCGGGCTGATCGGGATCAGCAGCAGGCTGATCAGCAACAGGCCGCCGTGCAGCAGGCTCTGGCGGTAGGGGGTGAGAAAACGGACAATCCAGTGCGAGTAGAAATAGCCGAGCAGCAAGACCATCTGGAAGAACAGCATGCAGGTCGTCCACACCGACGCCGAACCGCCAAACCACGGCAGGATCATTTTGCCGATCAGGGGCTGCACCTGGAATAACAGGAACGCGCTGAGAAAAATCGTGAGTCCGTAGTGAAACGTAAGGCGCAGATCTATTTTCATTTACCGTCTTGTTCGTCGATTGAGGGCGGATTCAGGATTGAAGTGAAATACGCAGTGAAACAGCATCAGGGCGGGAGTGTATCCGCTTCAGGAATCCCTCGCGGCCTGTCATTGTATAAAACCTGCTTGAAAGCGCTTCAAACAAAGAGGAAACAGAGAAAGAACAGTCTCTTCGAATCGTATGTGTATGGAGTGTGGGTTATTGCATACTGAATAAATACCCGGCTATTTTTTCCCCAGATTTCAGTTTGGCGGTTTCGGAATTCTGTTTGTACGGTGTATTGCGCCATGCCCATATCCGCATATCAGTTAACGGCAGCTCAAGACAGATTTCGACCGCACAAGGAAACTGAGGGTATTAGAAGGCGTGCCAAGACCTGACGCTGGGCTCACGTGTCTATGCGACACAGAGATGTCGTTTCGGTGACGCCCGAAAACCGAAATCACCGTGCAGGCCATGGCGCTGGGCGAGCGGTATCAAATCGGTCGTTGGGATGCAGTCATCCTGGCGGAGGCTCTCT
The DNA here is from genome assembly GCA_043737935.1 of Propionivibrio sp. Taxonomy (GTDB): domain Bacteria; phylum Pseudomonadota; class Gammaproteobacteria; order Burkholderiales; family Rhodocyclaceae; genus Propionivibrio. Next base: position 1,793 of record JAYSZS010000129.1, read on the forward strand.
AGACGACTGACCGCAAGACACCCCATTCCTCAGGAGGAATAATCCAGTACACCGTACGATCAATAACTTGCACTTGCCTCCGGCGTCACTTTGGTGTGCAATGCTTCATTCCCTTACCCCTCCGGATTCACATGGCCGAAAGCAAGAAGTACCAGATCGCGGCAAGCGCCGTTCCGCAGTTCATTGCCGATCAATCCGATCCGGCCATTGAGCGTTACGTTTTCGCTTACACCATCACCATCGAGAATGTCGGCACCGTGCCGGCACAACTGATCTCGCGGCACTGGATCATCACCGATGGCAACTCGCGGGTGCAGGAAGTGCGCGGTCTTGGCGTGGTCGGCCAGCAACCGCTGCTTAAGCCGGGCGAAACCTTTGAATACACCAGTGGTTGCCAGCTTGACACCCCGGTCGGCACCATGCGCGGCAGTTACCAGATGACGGCCGAAGACGGTACGCAGTTTGAGGCGGTGATCGCCGAATTTACGCTGGCCATCCCGCGCGTGCTGCACTGAGGAGGAGCTGGTTTACGAGGCTTTGCCGCTCCCGGATTATCTCCCGAGCCCGTTCCAGAACGATGCGGTCGGCGATATCCATGTCGCGTCTGGTTTGTTTGGTCCGCAGCAGCCCTTGCAGGTTGATGCTGCGCAGGGCACAGATCCTTTCCATCAACTCCGGTAGTCGGCGTTGATCTTCACGTAGTCGTACGAGAAATCGCAGCTATAGACGGTGCCGCTGGCCTGGCCACGGCCCAGATCGACGCGCACGGTGATTTCAGCTGACTGCATGATGCGCGAACCGTCCTCTTCGCGGTAGGAATCGGCGCGACCCCCTTTCCCGGCAATCAGGATTTCTTCCCCGGCGCTGCCCAGCCAGACACGAACACCCTCGACATCGAGCGCGTCAATGTCAGCGTAGCCGATGGCGGCGAGAATGCGGCCCAGATTCGGGTCGGAGGCGAAGAAGGCCGTCTTGACCAGCGGCGAGTGGCCAATGGCGTAGCCGACGCGCTTGCATTCCTCACGATTCCGACCACCTTCGACGGCGATGCTGATGAACTTGGTCGCGCCTTCGCCGTCGCGAATGATGGCCTGGGCAAGTTCGAGTGCCACAGCGGTGATCGCTGCACGCAATGCGGTATAACCCGGCGTGCCTGAATCGGTAAATTGGCTACCAGACTGCCCCGTGGCGATCAGGATGAAGGAGTCGTTGGTCGATGTGTCGCCATCGACGGTGATGCAGTTGAAGGACTCATCGGCGGCTTCGCGCACCAGTTGCCGCAGCAGCGGTTCGGCGATACCGGCGTCGGTGGCGACAAAGCCAAGCATGGTCGCCATATTGGGCCTGATCATTCCGGCACCCTTGCTGATGCCGGTTATGGTGATCGACCGGCCATTGATCTCAACCCGCCGCGAGGCTGCCTTGGCCACCGTATCGGTGGTCATGATGGCATGCGCGGCGGCGTGCCAGTGATCGGCACGGAGGTCTTCAACACAGCGCGGCAGCCCGGCAATCAACCGCTCAACCGGCAGCGGTTCAAGAATCACGCCGGTGGAGAAAGGCAGCACCTGATGGGCACCGACGCCGAACAGTTGGCCAACGGCAACGCAGGTTTCCTGCGCCGCCTGCACGCCGGATTCGCCGGTCCCGGCATTGGCAATGCCGGTATTGATGACCAGCGCACGAATCTCGCTGCCGGAATCCAGATGGCGACGGCATAGCTGTACGGGAGCCGCACAGAAGCGGTTTTGCGTGAACACGCCGGCCACCGTGCACCCTGTATCCAGTGCCAGTAGCGTCAGGTCGCGCCGGTCGAGCTTGCGGATGCCCGCTTCGGCTAGACCGAGACGAATGCCAGCGATGGGGAAGAGTGCTTCGGGGGCTGGAGTGATGAAGTTTACAGGCATTGTTTTTAACCTCTTTTAACGCAGAGAACGCAGAGGCGCAGAGAACGCGGAGTTTTAATCATTAAAACCGCAGTTTAGCGTGATGCCAAACTCGTCAGCCCTCATCCTCAGCCCACATCGCAGCCCATCTCCCGCGGGGAGAAGGAAGCAAACATCCTCGCCCTGCGAGAGGTTTGGGTTGAGTGCCAAGCACTCGCCAAATCTGGTGTTGCGGCTGTCGTGCTTGACTTGCATTTTCTAGTTGTTTGGTTCTCTCTGTGCCCTCTGCGTCTCTACGCCCTCTGCATTGAATGCGTTTAGTTTTTTAGCTCAACTTGCCGTGACACTGCTTGTATTTTTTCCCCGATCCGCAGGGACAGGGGTCGTTGCGGCCGACTTTCGCCCGAGCGTGAATCGGCTGCGCCTTTGAAGGTGCCTCTTCATCGCTCGGTCCGATCACTTCGTCGTAGTCGGCATGGTGATACTGGACGTTCTGTACCTCGGCGTGCGGAGCGGTTTCTTCGACTTCTTCGGCACGTACCTGAACGGTCATCAGCAGCCGGTTGACCTCGACGCGCACGCTGTCGAGCAGCATCTCGAACAACTGGAAGGCCTCGCGCTTGTATTCCTGTTTCGGGTTCTTTTGCGCATAGCCGCGCAGGTGGATGCCCTGGCGCAGGTGATCGAGCGCGGCCAGATGCTCGCGCCAATGCGTGTCGACGCTTTGCAGCATGACATTGCGCTCAAACTGATGGAAGCTCTCGGCACCGACCTGTTCAACCTTGGCGGCGTAAGCCGCATCGGCGTGTTCGATAATGCGCCTGAGCATCGCCTCGTCGCCCAGCGTCGGTTCGTTGCTGAACCACTCGACAATCGGCACGGGCAGTTGCAGCTCGGCAGACAGATCTTTCTCCAGCGCCGGCAGCTCCCATTGTTCTTCGACGCTTTCTGCCGGCACATAGCGCCGGAAGATGTCGTACAGAACACCCTGGCGCATGGCCGTAATGGTCTCCGAAATGTCTTCGGTTTCGAGCAGTTCGTTGCGCTGGGCGTAGATTACCTTGCGTTGATCGTTGGCCACGTCATCGTATTCAAGCAATTGCTTGCGGATATCGAAGTTGCGGCTCTCCACCTTGCGCTGAGCCGATTCGAGCGAGCGCGAAACGAGCGGATGCTCGATCGCCTCGCCGTCCGGCATTTTGAGGCGCTCCATGATTGACTTCAGACGATCGCCGGCAAATATCCGCAGCAGCGCATCGTCGAGTGCGAGATAGAAACGCGAGGAGCCGGGGTCGCCCTGGCGACCGGAACGACCGCGTAACTGGTTGTCGATGCGGCGCGATTCATGGCGCTCGGACCCGATGATATGCAGTCCGCCTGAAGCCACCACCTGATTGTGCAAAATCTGCCAGTCGGCACGCAAGGCTGCGGTGCGCGCCTCCCTGGTAGCGGCATCGAGCGTTTCATCGTCGCGAATCGCCGAAATCTGTTTCTCAATACTGCCACCGAGCACGATGTCGGTACCGCGACCGGCCATGTTGGTGGCGATGGTGATCATTCCCGGACGACCGGCCTGGATGACGATCTCGGCTTCGCGCGCGTGCTGCTTGGCGTTAAGCACCTGATGCGGCAGCTTTTCGCTATCGAGCAGAGTCGACAGGAGTTCGGAGTTCTCGATCGAGGTAGTGCCGACTAGCACCGGCTGCCCACGCCCGCGGCAGGCGCGGATGTCGGCAATGATGGCATCGTGCTTCTCTTTGGCGGTGCGGAAAATCTGGTCGTTGTTATCGACCCGAATCATCGGCAGATTGGTCGGGATGACCACCGTCTCGAGGCCGTAGATCTGCTGGAATTCGTAAGCTTCGGTATCGGCCGTACCAGTCATTCCGGCGAGTTTGCCATACATGCGGAAGTAGTTCTGGAAGGTAATCGAGGCCAGCGTCTGGTTCTCGTTCTGGATAGCCACCCCTTCCTTGGCCTCGACCGCCTGATGCAGGCCATCGGACCAGCGGCGACCCGACATCAGGCGCCCAGTGAACTCGTCAACGATGATCACTTCGCCGTTTTGCACCACGTACTGCTGATCTTTCAGGAACAGCGTATGCGCGCGCAATGCGGCGTAAAGATGGTGTATCAGCAAGATGTTGGCTGCATCGTAGAGACTGCCGCCTTCGGGCAGCAGCCCGACACGCGCCAGAATCTCTTCGGCGTGCTCGTGGCCGGCTTCGGTCATCAGCACCTGATGGCCCTTCTCGTCTACCCAGTAATCGCCTGGCCCCTCTTCTTCGAGACAGCGCTCAAGCATCGGCGCCACCTGATTCATGCGGATGTAAAGATCGGTGTGGTCCTCGGCCTGACCGGAGATGATCAGCGGCGTGCGCGCTTCGTCGATCAGAATCGAATCGACCTCATCGACAATGGCGTAGCTCAGCTTGCGCTGTACGCGCTCAGTTGCGCTGTACACCATGTTGTCACGCAGGTAGTCAAAACCGAACTCGTTGTTGGTACCGTAAGTGATATCGGCGGCATAAGCCGCCTGCTTTTCATCGTGCGCCATCTGCGACAGATTGACGCCGACCGACAGCCCGAGAAAACGGTGCAGACGCCCCATCCATTCGGCATCGCGACTGGCCAGGTAATCGTTGACGGTAATGATATGTACGCCAGTGCCGGAAAGCGCGTTGAGGTAAGCGGGCAAGGTGGCGACCAGGGTCTTGCCTTCACCGGTACGCATTTCGGCAATATTGCCGTCATGCAGCACCATGCCGCCCACCAGTTGCATGTCGAAGTGGCGCATGCCCAGCGCGCGCTTGCCGGCCTCGCGAACAACGGCAAAGGCCTCCGGCAGCAATGCGTCGAGCGCTTCCCCGTTGCTCACGCGCGTTTTGAATTCGCTCGTCTTGCCGCGCAATTCATAGTCGGAAAGCGCGCTGATGCCTGCTTCCAGGGCGTTGATCTGGCGCACCGCCTTGGAGTATTGCTTGATCAGCCGATCATTGCGGCTGCCGAAAATCTTCTTGAGTAGGCCGGAAATCATTCTGGAAAGTGATGTATCGCTGAAAAGGGAGCGATTCTATCACGCGCATACAGCGCGACGGTTCTTCCGGGATTTCTGTCGGGGAATTGACTTGAAATTCCACCGAAGAGACTGAGAGACACAATGACAAAGGGGCAGAGGAAACGCCGAGGAAAACCACCTGCCTGGAATTCTCTGCAACACCTCTGTAACTTTTTGACTCTGTTGTGGGTAATAGTTATAAATCAAGCAAAATTGCGCCGGGATGACCTACCGCGGAACGTTGAAGCTCGCATAGACACGTGCCGGCATCAACGGTACGATGGATTTGACTGGCGGCAAACTCTTTTCCGACACAACCGGGGAATTAAACGACAGTTGCGTTCCCTGCTGCAGAAAGCGCTCGGGATTCTGCGCCACGCCCTTGTAACGCACTTCAAAATGCAGGTGCGGCCCGGTCGAGCGACCGGTATTGCCACTGGCGCCAATGGCCTGCCCGCGCTTGACGAGCTGCCCGACTTTGACGTTGATCTTCGAGAGATGCGCATAGCGCGAGGAAAAGTCATTGCCGTGGTCAATCTCGATTTGATTTCCATACTGCGGATGATACTCGGCGGCCAGCACCATGCCCTCAGCCGAAGCAATGACTCGGGTCCCTGGATCGGCAACAAAATCGATCCCTTCGTGCAGGGCCCTGACACCGGCAATCGGATCAAGTCGGTGACCGAAGGGGGATCCCACATGATCGGCGTTGATCGGTACCGTCGTCGGTATCAGGGTGGACTTGATGCGCCGCTCCACGAGTTGCGACTCGAGTGCGGTCAGCGTATCGCTGCGCTGTTCAACAATCTTTGCCAGACGATCGATCTCGCGTTGCAGCGCATTGGCCGACAGCGGCGGTGACGAAACAATTAGCGGGCCACCCTGCCCGGCCTTCCGGTGCGTATCGTTCTTCTCGTTTGTTTCGCTCTTAAGCGAATTGACACCCGACAGCTCGGCTATGCGCTCACCGAGCGAATCGAGCCGTATCACCTGAGCTTGCATCTCTCCCAGCTTGACCGACATCGACGCGATGTTATCCCGCAGGTACTCTTCGGTCTTGCGGTTGTGCCCCTCTTGCACGGCGACCACAAGATCTGCGGCAAAAGGCATGTTGAAGCGGACACCGACCCAGGAAAACAGGAACGATGTGGCAAAAGCTAGAACCATCAAGGCGGCCACTAGCGCCAACAACTGCCGCGACGTGACATTGAACGATCTGGCGGTTGCCAGACGGCTGGAGACGAGAATAATATGCAAGTTGCCACTCCTCAAAGTTCCCGATGCAAAATTCCCTCGAAAACTATCTGGAAACAGCCGATGGCGCCGGCAAGGTTATGGCGCACGCCCGACTGCTTGTTAAACTGACACATCTCTACCAGGAGATTGCGCCTACACACCTGGGCCAGGCAAGTAGTCTGGCCAATTACAAGTCAGGAATTATTGTTATTCACGCCGTCAGTGGCGCGGTGGCGGCCAAGTTGCGCCAGTTGGCGCCCACGCTGGCCGAAGGTTTTTCAAAGCGGGGCATTGAGTGTAACGGCGTTCAGGTGAAAGTGCAAGCCCGTAAAATCAACACGCAATCAAAGGCTTCCACTCTAAAACCGCTGAGCTCACGAGCCAGCCGGACGCTCGAAAGCTTGCGCGACTCGCTGCCGGACTCGCCCTTGCGTGCTGCCTTGGAGACCTTGCTGACGCACTCGGCTAAACAGGAATAATGGCCACTCGCTCAAGAATCAGCAGGGCAAAAACCAGCAGGGCGACAATCAGGGCATAGCGAAAAAGGCGCCAGGAAAAGCGCAAATACCGGGAATCCCGGGTCAGCAGGAACGCCCCTACGCCGACAGCCACTGAAATTACTGTCAACACGGCCAGCAAACGCAGCAGCCACATGGCTGATAGCTACTAATGGAACGCCGGCAGTGCCAGCCAGCGGGCAACGGCCTGGGGTGCCTGCGCCTGATCCGGGTATGAAACGTACTCCCAGGCGTCAGAATTGGCGAGCAATTCACGCGCCAGGGCATTGTTCAGCGCGTGTCCCGACTTGTGCGCAGTAAACGACGCCAGCAGCGGATGACCAAGCAGGTAAAGATCGCCAATCGCGTCGAGCACCTTGTGTTTGACGAATTCGTCGCTGTAACGCAGCCCGTCGCTGTTAAGCACACGGTACTCGTCGAGCACCACGGCGTTATCCAGGCCTCCACCCTGAGCCAGACCGTTCTCGCGCAGCCACTCGACTTCCTGCATGAAGCCGAAGGTACGTGCGCGCGCCACTTCACGAATATAGGAATGTTCGGCGAAGTCGATGGTCACTTCCTGCCCGGTGCGATCAATTGCCGGATGGTTGAAAACTATCGAGAAGGTCAGTTTGAATCCGTCGTGCGGTTCAAAACGCGCCCATTTGTCTCCCGAACGATCCGCTTCGCGAACCTCAATCGGGCGTTTGACACGAATGAACTTCTTGGCCACTGGCTGCTCTTCGATACCGGCAGACTGTATCAGGAAAACAAAAGGCGAAGCCGAGCCGTCGAGAATCGGCAATTCGGCGGCATCCAGATCGACAAATGCATTGTCGATGCCAAGGCCGGCAAATGCAGACATCAAGTGCTCGACGGTACCCACTTTGGCGCCATCGCGTTCCAGACACGAGCATAGGCGCGTGTCTCCGACAAGCAGCGCTGACGCTGGCAGATCGACCAGCGGATCAAGGTCGACGCGGCGAAAGACGATACCGGTATTGGGTGCCGCCGGACGCAACGCCATTTTCACCTTGATGCCGGAATGCAGGCCGACGCCGGAGGCGCGGATCAGCGATTTAAGGGTTCGTTGCTTAAGCATGTGATTGATAAATTGAGTAAACGAAGCATTTTAACACAAGACGCTTACCCCCTTTGCAGAAGAGAGTTCGGAAGTACAGAATAGCTAACCTCTTTCAACGCAGAGATCGCAGAGGCGCAGAGTTCTCAGAGAAAAATAGTCAATGACTGAATTTCTCTGCGCACTCTGTATCTCGGTGCCCTCTGCGGCGAAAGCGGTTTCGGAGTTAATCTATCAATCCGCCTGCTTGCGGAGAAACGCCGGAATGTCATAGCGATCAACCCCGCTATTGGCCAGCGCCTCGACTGTCGCGCTACGTCCCTTGCGCACAACGGCCGGGACCGAGTCAAGATGGTTATAGTCAATGTTCGCGGGTAGCGCGAAACCGCCATGGGTGCCGTTGGCCTGCTGCATGACCGGCGTATTGATCACCTCGAACGAATTACGCCTCGCCTGGGCCTGCCCGAGACCGGTGGCGACGACGGTGACACGGATGTCATCGCCCATGCCTTCGTCGTAGACTGCGCCAAAAATGATGTGTGCATCATCGGCAGCGAAAGCGCGTACGGTGTTCATCACTTCGTTCACTTCCTTCATCTTCAGGCCGCGCGTCGACGTGATATTGACTAAAACGCCCTTGGCCCCGGAAAGGTTGATGCCTTCGAGCAGTGGCGAGGCTACTGCCTGTTCGGCCGCAATGCGTGCCCGATCGACGCCGGAGGCGTTGGCCGAACCCATCATCGCCATGCCCATCTCACCCATGACGGTACGCACGTCTTCGAAGTCGACATTCACTAGTCCCGGGAAGTTGATGATTTCCGCGATACCGCCGACGGCGTTGCGCAACACGTTATCCGCCGCCTTGAAGGCCTCGTCCATCGACACATCATCGCCGAGCACATCCATCAATTTGTCATTGAGAATGACGATCAGTGAATCGACGTGCTTCTGCAGCTCAAGGATGCCTTCCTCGGCCACTTTCAGACGTTTCCCTTCAAAACCGAATGGTTTGGTGACTACCGCAACCGTCAGGATGCCGAGTTCGCGTGCCACTTCGGCGACAACCGGCCCGGCACCGGTACCGGTGCCGCCGCCCATGCCGGCAGTGATGAAGACCATGTGGGCACCGTCCAGGTGCTCACCAATCTCGGGTATGCTCTCTTCAGCCGCACTCATGCCGACTTCGGGGTGCGCGCCGGCACCCAGACCCTGTGTCACCTGCACACCCAGCTGAATGCGGCGCTCGGTCTTGGCGAACTGCAGTTGTTGCGCGTCGGTGTTGCCGACCACGAACTCGACGCCTTCCAGACCGGCATCGATCATGTTGTTGACGGCGTTGCCGCCGGCTCCACCGATACCGAACACAACGATCCGGGGCTTCAGTTCCGTGGCGCGCGGCGCTGAGAGAGAGATGGTCATGGGACTAGTCGGTCCTTCCGGATTCTGCGGTTTAGCGCGTCCGGCCCCTGTCCCGACGCA
>JAYSZS010000130.1:0-4992 GCA_043737935.1 Propionivibrio sp.
GCAGCGTCAGGGAAATCGTCAGCCGCCTGCTCAAGGGCTTTGCCGCGCAGGGTCTCGTAGCGCTTGGACGTGAGCGGATCAGTCTGCTTGACCGTGAGAGATAGAAGCAATTGGCGGACATTGGCTATCCGGTGTGACTAAGGGCAGTAACCGATGGGCTCGCAAGCCGCGCAGAAAGGGCCTTTTGAACTTCTATGCCGTGAGCGCCACCCTTCCCAAAGGCTTGTGTAGCATGCCACTCGCAAATCGCGTATTTACGGCCATCACTGAGCCGTTGGCGTACCCCAAACTGATGGACACGGTCACCGCTGCCACTCTGTGACCTGGGTTACATCTAGGGTCGGACCACGAGCATAGGATGTCATGGTCGTTAACGAACCTTGAGGAACAAATGATGAGAACAAATGTTGGTGGTATCGATAAAGTTCTGCATATCGCAGTCGTCATCGCACTGATCGCCATGGCCTACATGAATGTCGTTGGTGTCTGGGGCTATATCGGCTTCGTGCCATTGTTGACCGGCCTGATTGGCTGGTGCCCAATTTATCCGATGTTCGGCATCAGTAGCTGCCCAATGAAAAAAAGCAGTTGAGCGGAATCGATATGCAAGCAGGAACGGCGCGCTATCAAAGTGCGCCGTTTTTTTAAGGTGATTTTGCTCTGCTCATTGCAAGGCGTTGGCGATGCGAATGTAGTCGTCAACCGATAACTCTTCGGCACGCGCAGTCGGGGCAATCCCGAGTTGCTCGAAGCCGGCCTCAGCAAGAACTCCCTTGAGGTTGTTACGCAGCATCTTGCGCCGCTGAGCGAATGCCGCAGACACCAGAGCTGCGAATCTCGTTTCGTCCCTGGCCGAAAGATCCTCGGGCGCTCGGGGAATCAGGCGCACCAAAGCCGAGTCGACCTTCGGTGCCGGATCGAAGGATTCCGGTGGCACATCGAGCAGCCAGTCCATGACAAAACGATACTGGAGCATCACCGACAGGCGACCGTAAGCGGACGTTCCCGGCCGGGCAACCATGCGCTCGACAACTTCTTTCTGAAGCATGAAGTGCATCTCGAAAACGTAACTGGCAAAGCCGGCGAGATGAAAAAGCAGCGGCGTCGAGATGTTGTAGGGCAAGTTTCCGACAATATTCAGCCGGGTGGTGGAATCCTGGCCGAGTGCAGCAAAATCGAAAGACAGCGCATCGCCTTCGTGGATGGTGAGCTTGTCTGGCGAGTGACGCTGCTTTAAGCGCACAATGATGTCACGGTCAATCTCGATTACATGCAGATGATCCAGTCGCTTTAGCAGCGGGTCGGTCAGTGCACCCAACCCCGGACCGATTTCAACGACACAATCGGTGCGCCTGGGGGCAACGGCGTTGACGATATCGGCGATCACCTGTGGATCAATCAGGAAATTCTGCCCAAACCGCTTGCGTGCTACATGTTGACTCATTAATTCATCGTGCCCATTGCTCGACGGCTTGGTGACTCAATCCGGCGTACCATCTCGATCGCCTGATCGACAGCGACAAAGAGACTGCCAGGGTCGGCACGTCCGCTGCCGGCCAGTTCGAGCGCCGTACCGTGGTCAACCGAGGTGCGTAGGATCGGCAGACCGAGGGTCACGTTGATGCCCTGGCCGAAGCTGGCGTACTTGAGCACCGGCAGTCCCTGATCATGATACATGGCTAGCACACAATCACCCTGCGACAAAATTGGCGGGGTGAACAGTGTATCGGCAGGCAAGGGACCGATCAGCGTCATGCCTTCGGCGCGTAAACGCTCCAGCACCGGGTTGATGACCTCGATTTCCTCGCGCCCGAGATAGCCTCCCTCGCCAGCGTGCGGGTTGAGCCCTGTAACCAGAATACGCGGTTCTCCGATTCCGTATTTCCTGCCCAGATCCACATGCAGGATGCGTAGTGTCTGTTCAAGAGATTCCTGCGTGAGGGCCGAAGATACCGCTCTCAAAGGCAGATGGGTGGTCGCCAGTGCGACTCTCAAACCACCGCCGGCAAGCATCATCACCACGTGCGGGGTATGCGTTTGCTCAGCCAGATACTCGGTGTGTCCGGTAAAAGGAATGCCGGCATCGTTGATCACCCCCTTATGCACCGGCGCGGTAACCATGGCCGCAAATTCGCCTGACTGACACCCGGCCAGCGCCCGATCAAGCAACTGAAGGACATAGGGAGAATTGGCCGGATCAAGCTGACCTGGGCGCGACGGTACGGACAAGGGCACGTGCAGAATATCGAGACATCCGGGGGAAGCGCACGAATCGCTCGTCCACTCGCGCAAGCCGAGTAACTGGCATAAATCGCCGGACAGATTGATCGCCTGTGCCCGCTCGGCCATGAGATGTTTGTCGGCCAGAATAACCAGGCGTGCGGGTTGCTCTGGTGCACAGCGTTCAATCAATCGCAAGCAGATCTCCGGGCCGATTCCGGCAGGCTCACCCGAGGTGACGGCTATGACAGGCAGGGTGTGCATGGGCTCAGCGTTCTTCAAGGCGAATCTCGACGTAGGCGCGATCACGTGCCTGCCGCAACCAGTCCTGATAAGCCTCGTCCATCTTGCGCCCACGCAGCACCTGACGAGCCGCCGAGCGCTGACGATCGACCGATACATCCTGAACGCGCCGCTCAAGCACCTCAATCAGGTGAAAACCGAACGGCGACTTAACCGGCTGGCTGACTTCACCCAACGGTAACTGGTTCATTGTCTGTTCGAATTCGGGTACGGTATCGCCGGGATAGATCCATCCGAGATCCCCTCCCTTCGACGCCAAACCATCCTGCGAAAACAGCCTGGCCAGTTCTGCAAAACTGTTGCCATTCTTGATTCGCTCGTACAGGACAGTCAGCTTGTGTTTGGCATCGGACTCTGAAACGACCTCATTGACCTTGATCAGAATATGCCTGACATGCGTTTGTTGCACTGCCGGCATGGCCACCCCACCGCCTTTCGAAACCAGTTTAACGATGTGAAAACCATTGGGGCTGCGCAGCATCGGCGCTACCTCACCGACCTTGAGCTTGACCACAACTTCCGAAAAAATGGCGGGCATGCGCTCAAGCGGACGTAGACCCAGATTGCCCCCCTTCAATGCATCCGGCGCATCGGAATAAGCTGCTGCAAGCTGATCAAAATCCTCCCCCTTCCTCAATCGTTCAAGCACTTGATCTGCCTTGGCCTTGAGCTTCTGAATCTGTTCCGGGCTCGCCGATTCGGGTGAGCGTAAAAGGATGTGTGCCGCTTCGTACTCTTCTTTTCCACTCCCCTTTGCCGAATCATCGCTCAGATAGTTGTCAATCTCGCCTTCCGAAATTGCGATCTTGTTTTCCACTTCACGTTCACGAACACGCGCAATGGTCATCTCTTCGCGAATATCCTCGCGAAATTTCGCAAACGGAATTCCATCTTTTTGCAGCGCCGCACGAAACTGGGAAAGCAACATCTTGTTGTTGGCGGCAATACGCTGCAACGCCTGCTCAAGCTGCGCATCGTCAACGCGCAAACCGGTGTCGCGAGCGTGTTGCAACTGTACTTTGTCGATTACCAGACGCTCAAGCATCTGTCGCTCAAGAACATCGCGTGGCGGCAACGGGGTGCCCTGTTTCTGGAGCTGGGTGAGCGCCATATCCAGGCGTGTCCGCAATTCAAAGAGGGTTATCACCTCGTCATTGACGACGGCAACGATGCGATCAGCCGGCAACGGCTCTCCCGCCTGGCGGCGAGGAGACTGCGCCGAGGCCAGCCCGGTGAAACAGAAAAACAGAACAACAATACGAAGCCATAGCGTCATGAGTCACACCTTCAATTAATCAAAACCAGCGGCCGGTTGGTTGATCAGGCTGTAGCCCTGAATATTGCGTTTGAGAAGATTCAGCGGATTGGAACCAATTCTTGAGAAATCATTCAGTTCAAGCTGGATAAAGAATGCAGTTGACGTATTATCCTGGGTCAAGGCTATGCGCTGGACAACGCTACGCACGACCCAGCACCCCCCGTTGTATTCCAGACCGGCGATGGCCTGGATAAGACGGCCACCCCGTTTATTGCTGGTCGTGGGGCTGGCTTCCTGATCCGAGAGCGAATAATCGATCCGGCCAACGGCATGCCAAGGCCCTGAGATCGGCCACTGTCCTGAAAAATCAACCTGATCAATCGGCGCATTCGCATTACGATTATAGCGATACCCGACACTCAGCGCCTTGCCCGGCTCAGGCTGATAGTGAACGCCGAGTGTATAGCGTTGAATCTGACTATTGCTAAAACTGTATTGCACTGCGCTATCGGCGAACACCTTGGGCAATATTTGCCCGCTGAAGCCAGCGAGGAAATCGGACGTGTTAAATTCGGTATCACCGACCGTCGTTTGGTTAGGGAGCGACACCTTGTTTTTCGTAAAATAGAAGCGCTGACCGATCATCGCGCGCATGATTTCATTGCCGCTGAAAGGTTCGATCAATCGGGATGACAAGGCCGCAGTCAGTTCATTGGAATTGTTGATGCGGTCCCATCCAGAAAACTGGTTCTCGGAAAAAATCTGCGCAAAGTTGAAATCCGCCAGACCGGTATCAAAGATCGGAATCCGATTCTGGTTCTTGTACGGGATATTAAGGTAATAAAGGCGTGGCTCAAGAGTCTGCGTGTATTCCCGCCCGAACCAGTTGCTCGGTCGCTCAAAGGTCATACCCGAATCGACACTGAAAATCGGCAGCGTACGAGTGATCGAATCCGGCGTACCCGGCAGTTGTCCTGACAGAGAGTAATGCGTCGAATTGACCCCGACCTTTGGCGTCACGTACCAACCCGGAGTCACGTAAGGCAGCGCCACCTGGGGATAAAGCACAGTTCGATGCGCGTCAGGATAGACGGTAGCATTCTGTATCCGCTGGTCGATTGTAAAATTGGTGTACTGACCGAGGAAACTGCTGTCGGTCATGTACAGATCAGGCTGGCGGGCATTGACCGTGATCTGCGGCATCAGCTTGT
>JAYSZS010000131.1:0-2030 GCA_043737935.1 Propionivibrio sp.
TTGAGCGATAAACACGGATTTGCTGCGGGTCGAGCGTCCCGCTGTTGTTTTTCAGAAATAGTCCCACGTCACGCGCATTGTTGCCCTCGGTGCTCAGGACCTGGATGAAGTAGTGGGTGTCCGGCGTCTTCTTCAACCAGTCTTCGCTTGCGGCAATGCGCTTGGCCAGGGTCGGCGGCTTGTCCGGGAGTGGCACGGGAGGGGTCTGTGGCACGGAAGGTATGGCGGGTGTCGAAGCGGTCGCTGTGGCAGCCGCGGGCAGCGCGTCGGTCGCCGATGCCGCTGGCGTCGGGGCTGTAACACTATTTGCCGGTGCCAGTGTGATGGCCGACGTGTAACTTCCGGCGAGGTAGGCCACTGCCGCAGTCAGCATAATGGCGCCGGCGCCGGCTATCCAGGTCATGGGCCTGGCGGTGCCGTCACGCATCGGGTTGAACTGAGCATCGCGGATCGCCGCCTTGATTTGCCGGCGGTCAATCTGATGCCTGTTTTCAGAAAAAGCCGAGAGCAGCGCCTTGTCGGCGAGGATATTGATGCGTCGCGTTAACCCCTCCGAGGCCTTGCCGATCAGTTGTATGGCGCCCGGCGTGAACAAATCCGGTCCGTGATAGCCGGCGGCGCGGATGCGGAACATCAGGTAGCTGCCGATGTCGCTGCGGCGCAGCGGTTCCAGAGCAAAGTTATGCGTAATCCGTTCCTTGAGTTGACGCATGTTCGTTTCGCCCAGATGATCGTCCAGTTCAGGCTGACCAAAAAAGACGATATGCAGCAGTTTGTGCCGGTTTGACTCAAGGTTGGAGAGCAGGCGGATTTCTTCGAGGGTTTCCGGCGGCATGGCATGCGCCTCGTCGATCATGACGACGACCTGGCGACCAGCGGCGTAAATTTCAAGCAGTCGATCCTGAAGGGCTCGTAACAGCAGGTGCGAGCGGGCTTCCGGCAGCGGTGACTTTAATTCCTCGGCGATGGCGTAAAGAATCTCGTCGCGCGATAGCGAAGGATTGGCCAGGTAGACCGTCTCGACGTTATCCGGAAGCTTCTCCAGCAACATTCGGCAGAGCATGGTTTTGCCGCTACCCACTTCGCCACTGACCTTGACGATCCCTTCGTCGTGCGTGATGGCGTAGATCAGGGCTTCGAGTGTGGCTCCGCGGTTGGCTCCGGCAAAAAAGAATTCGGTATGCGGCGTGATGCGGAACGGGGCTTCACGGAGTCCGAAATGGTCAAGATACATTACTGCTCCCTGGCAAAGGATTCCATGCGGTTGTAAAGCGTCGTGCGGTTGATGCCGAGCAGACGGGCGGCCTGACTGACGTTGCCATGCGCCAGCCGGAGTGCGGCTTCGATGTAAATATGTTCGGTTTCGGCCAGCAGGCAATCCAGATTGAATGGACCAGGCTGCTGCAGGCGCCGACTCGCCGCCACGATCAGCGCATCGCTTTCGGCGCTGACTACCATGGGCGGTGGAGTGCTGATCGGCGCGGGCGGTTCGTCCTGCAGATCCAGTTCGGCTTCCAGTGCGTTGCCTTGTACCGTCTGCCCCGGATACCTGGCCATCAGGCGAATGACAATATTGCGCAGTTCGCGCACATTGCCGGGAAAGCCGTAACGCGACCACAGCGCCCGAGCTTCGTCGGAAAGCACAAAGGGCGCTTGCTGCGCAGGCGCTGCGAAGCGTCGACTAAAGTGATCGAGCAGAAGGAACTTGTCGTCTTCCATTTCACGTAACGGGGGGACGCTGATTGTGAATACAGAAAGACGGTGATAGAGATCGGCGCGGAAGTTTCCGGAGCGAACCTCTTTGCGCAGGTCGCGGTTGGTGGCGGCAATGATGCGTGCGCGGCTGATGTACTTCTGCGTTTCACCAACCCGCTGATATTCGCCGTTCTCGAGCACGCGTAACAGTTTGGCCTGTAGTTCGAGCGGTAGCTCGCCGATCTCATCGAGGAACAACGTTCCGTCGGCAGCGTCTTCAAAAAAACCGGATTTTGCCGTGGCAGCGCCGGTGAACGCGCCTCTGGCATAACCGA
>JAYSZS010000132.1:0-2028 GCA_043737935.1 Propionivibrio sp.
GCCACGGTCTCGGCGATCGGGACGGCGCCACGCCAGTGCAAAAGATAGGTGTCGATGCTGTCGAGTCGAAGGCGCTTCAGGCTGCGCTCGCACGCGGCAAGCACGCCAGCGGCGCTGGCGTTGTGGGGATGGACCTTGCTCACCACGACCACGTCCTCGCGCGACACAGCCGAAGTACGAAAGGCTTCGCTCAGTGCGGCGCCCATCACCTCCTCGGCGCCGCCGTCGCCGTACATCTCGGCGGTATCGATCAGGCGGTATCCCATCTCGAGGGCGGAACGCACCGCGGCCACCTCGGCGCTGCGGCGCCCGCTCGATTCGCCCATGCGCCAAGTGCCGAGACCGAGCGAGGGCCACTGCATGCCTCCGGGAAGTGTCACCATAGAGGCCGTAGAGGCAATGCGCGAACCTGACCTCATGATGGAGATGATCATATGACGACGACCTTCATCGTCGATCGCGGCAACCTCCGTCGCACGCAGTGGGCCCGGTCTGCCAGGGCGTCTGTCGGCGCTGACCAGGTGCGGATGCGCGTCGATCGATTCGCACTCACGTCAAATAACATCACCTATGGTGCGTTCGGCGACGCCATGAACTACTGGGATTTCTTTCCCACGGGCAATCCGGCGACCGGGAGCATTCCAGTCTGGGGTTTCGGCACGGTGCTGGAGTCCGAGGCCGAAGGCGTAGCGGCTGGCGATCGTTTCTACGGCTACTTCCCGATGGCCGACGATGTGATCCTCGGGCCTGTTCGCAGCGATGCCCGCGGCTTCGTCGATGCGGCGCCGCACCGGGCCGAGCTGCACGGCGTCTACAACCAGTATCTGCGCACGACTGCCGATGCGCTCTATCGGCCAGAGCACGAGGACTTGATCGTGCTGCTGCGGCCGCTCTTCATGACGTCGTTCCTGATAGACGACCTCCTGGCCGACAGTGCGTTCTTCGGCGCCCGTTCGGTGCTCGTCTCGAGCGCGTCCAGCAAGACGGGCTACGGTCTGGGGTTCTGCCTTGCGCTGCGCCGAGGCGACGCCAGCCCGCTCACCCACGTGGGCCTTACGTCCGCTGGCAACGTGGAATTCACGCGGCGCTTAGGCTGCTTCGACCGCGTCGTCAGCTATGGCGATGTTGCCTCACTGGACGCAAGCGAGACCGCTATCTACGTCGACATGAGCGGCAACGCCGCATTGCGCAGCACGATCCACGAAAGATGGCGGGACCGGCTGATGTACAGCTGCTCGGTCGGCGGCACGCACTGGGAACAACTCGGCAGCGGCAAGGGGTTGCCCGGGCCGCGGCCGGTCCTCTTTTTCGCTCCGGCCCAAGCGAAGAAGCGCGCCGGTGAATGGGGCTCCGAAGGCTTTCAGCAACGCTTGGCCACGGCGTGGCGAGCCTTCGTGAGTCAGGTAAGCGTCGGCACGAAACCGTGGCTGCGCGTAGTTCTCGGCGAGGGCACAGTGGCCGTCGAAAAGACATACGCCGCGCTGCTGGACGGCACCCTCGGCGCAGACGAGGGCCGCGTGCTCGTTATCCGATGACGCAAAAGCACTTTTCGGCCAACGCACACCTGCTCGAGCCGTTACCTGACTTGCCGTCCTGGGTCGACTTCTTTCTGTCGGCCGAGATCCCGGTCTTGCAAAGTACGGCAGAGACCCTCGAAGCACTGCGGGCCAACGAAGATCTGACCGATGCAAACAGCATTGGCGAAATGATCTCCGGCGACCCGTTGATGACGCTGAAAGTATTTGCCCGCGCGTCGGCTCAACTCAGCCAGCGCGTCGTGACACCTGCCGAAACGGCGACTGCCGCGCTGGTCATGATGGGCATTTCGCCTTTCTTCAAGGCATTTCCGCCGCAACATACCGTCGAGGATCGGCTGGCAGAGTGGCCGCTAGCAATGCAAGGCTTGAACGGCGTGCTTCGCCGTGCGCATCGCAGCGCCGACTTTGCGCTCGCTTTTTCCGTGCATCGCACGGATCCGAACGCTGCCGCCATTCACGCCGCGGCGCTACTTCACGAGTTCGCCGAACT
>JAYSZS010000133.1:0-10989 GCA_043737935.1 Propionivibrio sp.
CCACCCAGGGTTTGCGCAAAAGGTACGCGTAGTAGAACTTCAGTCCGTACAGATCGAGCTTGACCGTACTTCAGGAGTGCGAGGCCACCAAGTCGATGAAGTAGTCCGTCAATTGGGTCTCGGACGCGACTCCTCCGCGTAGGGGTTCGTCCAACAGTAAGTCATATTGAGCTACATGTAGAAAAAGCTTCACCACAAAGCCACACACCAAGTTTCACCAAGAAAACAGAACATCGCTTTTCTTGGTTAACTTGGTGCCCCAGGAGATTTCCTGCGCTGCAACGTGATGGTGCGCCATTCGTCGCTGATGCTAAAGCACCACCTGTGTCCCGAGTTCGACCACCCGATTGCTCGGAATCTTGTAAAAGTGCGTTGCGCTTCCGGCGTTGCGGAACAGGAAGACGAAAAGTTTCTCCCGCCACAGCGCCATCCCTGACCCCACCTTTGGAATCAGCGTCGCACGGCCAAGAAAGAAAGAGGTTTCCATCATATCAATAGCCAGGCCCTGTGTTTTGCATAATGCCAGCGCCTGCGGAATATCGGGCTCGTCCTTGAAACCGTATTGCACGGTCACTCTGAAAAAATTGCCTTTCAGCTTGCTGATCTCGATTCGGTCAATCTCAGGAACATAGGGCACATCAAAAACTTCTACGGAGACAATCAGCACCCTTTCGTGCAGCACCTTGTTGTGCATCAGATTGTGCAGCATCGAACTCGGTGCACGGTCGTTTCTCGAAGTCATGAATACCGAGGTACCGAGTACGCGCACCGGCATGGACACCAGCAAGGCATCGATAAAGCTGACCAGTTCGATCGCCTCGCCGCTGGTACGCTCGGTCAACAACTGCCCGCCACGCTTCCAGGTTGTCATCACCAGAAAGATCATGGCACCGGCGACCAGCGGGAACCAGCCGCCATGAGGAATCTTGAGGACATTGGCAAACAGGAAAGTCAATTCAACCGAAAGGAAAACGGCAAAGAGTGCAATCGAGCGTCCCCATCCCCATCCCCAACTTTTCGCCGCAACAAAGGTTGCCAGAACCGATGTAATGACCATGTCGCCGGTCACCGCAATACCGTAGGCGGCAGCGAGGTTGTCGGTTGTCTGGAAACCGAGCACAAGAATGACCACCGCGACAAAAAGCCCCCAATTGACACCGGGCAAATAAACCTGACCCTGTGCCTTCTCGGACGTAAATTGGACCTCAATACGTGGCAGGAAGCCAAGTTGCATGGCCTGCCGGGATACGGAAAAAGCGCCCGAGATCACGGCTTGTGAAGCAATCACCGTGGCGAGTGTAGCCAGCGCCACCAGCGGGTAAAGCAGCCATTGCGGCGCTAACCGGTAAAAGGGATTGTCCGCCGCCGCCGGATTGACAAGCAGCAGGGCACCCTGCCCAAAATAGTTGAGGATCAGCGACGGCAACACAATGCCAAACCAGGCCTGACGAATCGGCTTGCTTCCGAAGTGCCCCATATCGGCATAGAGCGCCTCCGCTCCGGTTACCGAAAGCACTACAGCACCCATGGCCACAATGGCAATGGAGCGATTTTCAATCAGGAAACCGAGGCCGAACGTTGGACTCAGTGCCTGAAGCACGCCTGGATTTGCCGCAATACTGATAAGCCCTAGCAAAGCTAATGTGGCAAACCAGAGCAGCATCACCGGGCCGAACAGGGCGCCGAGCGAGGCCGTCCCCCGGCGCTGAAAATAAAACAGGGCAAAGAGCACCACCAGCGTCGCCGGAATGATGACAGGCTGGAATGCTGGGGTAACCACTTTGAGACCTTCCAGTGCCGAGAGCACTGAAATGGCCGGAGTGACCATGCCATCGCCATAGAACATCCCGGCACCAAGCAACCCGACCACCATTATGGCTCTCTGGCGCCCTGGATTGCCTTTGGCGCCATGCTGGGCCAGTGCAATAAGCGCCATAATCCCGCCTTCGCCCCGGTTGTCGGCGCGCATGATGAATATGACATATTTAATCGAGACGATGATGATCAACGACCAGACGATCAGCGATAGGATGCCGAGGACATTCTCTGGCGTCAATGGAATCGAATGGTTTCCGGCGAAGACCTCTTTCATGGCATACAAGGGACTGGTGCCTATGTCGCCATAAACGACTCCAAGTGCCGCCAGTGCAAGAGCGGCCTGCTGCGACTTGCTCTGAATTGCAGCCTGATGCATCAAAAGCTTCTCTTTAAAATTTCTCGCTTGATCAGCGGACAATATCGGGCGGAACGTTTCGGCAGGGGCAGGAAAACCCCGATTGGTTCAGTGCTGTTGTGACTCGATGTGAGTTCTTTGGCCCGACTGGGGATTTACCCTGGATTGAACTTCTCCAAGAATACTCAAGGAAGTAAAGCAGAATGATCAATAAAAAGTGGAGAGCCGGGAGCAAAATGCTCACGGCTCCCCACTCCCGATTCAATCCTTACTTGGCAATGAGGAGGGCCATGATTACTCTATGACGCAAAGCACTGCGCCCTTGGCCACGGTATCCCCGCTCTTGAACTTGATGTCCTTGACAATCCCATCACACGGCGCAACCAGTGCATTTTCCATTTTCATAGCTTCCAGAACCACAAGGGGATCGCCCTTGGTCACCGTATCACCTACCTTCTTCTGGTAGCTGATGATCATTCCAGGCATCGGTGCCAGCAAGCGCGTTCCGTGCGCTTCAGCAGCTGGACTGGCGACCGGAGCTGCAACAGCAGCCGCTTTTGGTGCGGCAGCAAGCATTGGTGCGGCTAACGAAGCAGGCGCGGCCACCACCCTTGGCGCGGTCAGTACGGAAGCATCACCCGTGGGATCAACTTCGACACTAAAGAATTCGTTGTCGAGGAAAACATTGAAAGTGCGTACTCTTTCCGACTTGGCCGGGGCATCGGCCTTACGTTCCACCAGATCACCGGCCAAAGCCTTCTTGATGAGAGCATCCTGCTTCTTGACCGATTCCATGGTAATCGGCTTGACGCTGGCGGGAACTTCAGCTCTGCCGTACTTCCACTCAAGGAATTTTTTACCGGTCACCGGGAACTGGACATAAATAAGCAGATCGTCCATGTCGGCCGCCAGATCACCAATTTCTGCCTTGGCCTTTTCCAGTTCAGGCTCGAGAACCTCGGCCGGACGACAAGTAATGGGCGTTTCGCCGCGCGGATACCCCTTCAATGCTTTCTTCTGCAATGCGGGATCAATCGGTATCGCAGTTTTTCCATACAGGCCGTAGCACAGATCCTTCACCTGCCCGGTGATCATCTTGTAGCGCTCTTCCGGAGTGTCATTCAACACGTTGTTGACCGTCTGCACACCCACAATCTGGCTGGTCGGCGTCACCAGCGGGATCTGTCCGAGATCCTTGCGAACCCGTGGCAGTTCCTTGTAAACTTCGTCGATCCTGTCCAGCGCATCCATTTCGCGCAATTGGTTGACCAGATTCGAGAGCATTCCCCCCGGGGTTTGATGCAACAGCACGTTGATGTCGATGATCGAAACTTTGGAATCGTCCAGAAGGTGCTTGTACTTCGGCATCACCTGCTTCTCAAGGACTTCGTTGATCTCCGCCAGCTTGCGAATATCGAATCCGGTATCACGATTGGTTCCAAGCAGGGTCATTACCAGTGGTTCAACAGCCGGATGCGAGGAGCGATAGGCGTAAGGCGTCATGCAGGTATCGACGATGTCTATACCGGCCTCAATGGCCTTAAGCTGGGTCATCGGTGCCATACCGGATGTGAAATGGCTGTGCAGGTGAATGGGTACCGTGATTACAGCCTTCAAAGCCTTGACCAGCGCATAAATGTCATACGGCGCACTCATGCCGGCCATGTCCTTGATGCAGACCGAGTCTGCACCCATTCCGACCAGTTCTTTTGCTTTGCTGACGTAATAGTCGAGAGTGTAAATATCGCCACCGAGGCGCGGTTCGGTCAGGGTGTAGCTTACGACCCCCTGAAAATGCTTGCCACTTTTCTTGATCTGCCTGACTACCGTCTCGAAGTTCCGGTAGTCGTTGAGCGCATCGAACGTTCGAAAGATATCCATGCCGTTCTCTGCAGCGCGGTCTACGAAGGCCGTCGCTACGTCATCGGCATAGTTACGATAGCCAACCAGATTCTGGGCGCGCAGAAGCATGCAGAACGGCGTTTTCTTGGCGTAGCGCTTGAGCGTACGTAGCCGCTCCCACGGATCTTCGTTCAGAAATCGGTGCATGGTGTCAAAGGTTGCTCCACCCCAAGTCTCCAAAGCCCAGAAGCCGATTTCATCGAGCATCTCGGCGACGGGTATCATATCTTCGGTACGCCCGCGCGTAGCAAATAGACATTGATGCCCGTCGCGTAGCGAGAGGTCCATGATCTTCACCGGGTTACTTGCTGGTGGACGGTCACTGTCGTAATTCATTGCGGTCATCACTACGTTATCGCTCATTGGTCTGCTCCACAGAAACTTGAAAATTGAATAATGAAACCTATCGCGCGTTGGTGAATGCCCGCAGTTGAACCATCCTGCGCCCACCCATCATTTCAACACGACCTGATTGCGCCCACTGACCTGGCTCGATCGGCATATTTTTCACGGGAGACACCGATTCAACCTGATAATAACTGGCAGCCTCTTGCTCCTGCTGCAAGTAAAGTTGAACTGCCGCCAGTGCCGCCGCTACCTTTTTTCCTGCTTTATGCATTGCTCTACCCTTTGCTGTACAGAACACCTAATCACATCGGAATGTTTCCGTGCTTCTTCATGGGGTTGGTGTCACGCTTATTCTGCAAAATTCCCAGCGCTTTTATAATCCGCGCCCGCGTGGTGGAAGGAATAATAATGTCATCGATGTAACCCCGTTGTGCAGCGATATAAGGGTTGGCCACGGTCTCTTTATATTCTCCTTCTTTTTCCGCAAGGTAGGCGGCAGCGTCACCCGACTCCCTGGCCTGACGACCATAAAGCACCTCGGCCGCGCCTTTAGCTCCCATGACGGCGATTTCAGCACTCGGCCAAGCATAGTTCATGTCGCCGCGCAAATGCTTGGACGACATCACACAGTAGGCACCTCCGTAGGCCTTTCTGGTAATTACCGATACTTTCGGAACAGTCGCCTCGGCATAAGCATAAAGCATCTTGGCGCCATTGCGGATCACGCCACCGTATTCTTGTGCCGTTCCCGGAAGAAAACCAGGAACATCGACAAAAGTCACTACAGGAATATTAAAACAGTCGCAGAAGCGTACAAAACGCGCTCCCTTGACCGAAGAGTCGATGTCGAGCACACCGGAAAGATACGCGGGCTGGTTGGCGACGATGCCCACACTGACGCCGTTATACCGTGCAAAGCCGACGATCAAGTTAGGCGCAAACTGCGCCTTGATCTCAAAGAAATCGCCGTTATCGACCGTTTGAGTGATGACATCCTTCATGTCATACGCCGCATTCGGATTTGTGGGGATGATCGATTGCAGAATTTCGGACGGCCTGTTGATGGGATCGGAGCACGGCACAAGCGGCGCCGTTTCAAAATTATTCTGCGGCAGGAAGGTCAGGAGTCGCTTGATGTAATCAATGGCATCGACCGTCGAGGAAGCGGCATAGTCTGAAATCCCGCTCTGCGAGGAGTGCATGTCGGCACCACCGAGTTCTTCAACGGTCACGTCTTCGTGGGTCACCGACTTGACCACCTTGGGGCCGGTCAGGAACATGTACGAATTGAGCCGCTCCATGATCACGAAGTCAGTCAGCGCCGGAGAATACACAGCTCCTCCCGCGCACGGCCCAAGAATAGCAGAAATCTGTGGGATGACACCGGAGGCCATTACATTGCGCTGGAAGATTTCGGCATAGCCGGCCAAGCTTTCAATACCTTCCTGAATGCGCGCCCCGCCCGAGTCATTAAGGCCAATCACCGGGGCACCATTCTTCATCGCCAAGTCCATGACTTTGCATATCTTCTCGGCAAGAGTTTCCGAAAGAGAACCGCCAAGTACCGTGAAATCCTGTGCATAAACATAAACAATCCGACCTTGGATCGTGCCGTGACCCGTGACGACACCGTCGCCCGGAATCACCGTATTTTCCATGCCAAAATCCTTGCAGCGGTGGATTTTGAACATATCGAACTCTTCAAACGAGTCCGCATCGAGCAACAAGTCTATACGCTCCCTGGCCGTCAAACGCCCCATCGAGTGCTGTTTATCAATTCTGTCCTGGCCTCCACCCAGACGCGCTTCTGCCCGAAGTTGCAAGAGGTGATCCAGCTGCATGTTCGTATCCATTAAATGTACCTGACAATATTAAGATTTAGACAGTAATGTACATAGAAACCCAAAAGGCAAATTTAAAACCTGAGGGTTCTTCAAACCGATTAAGACCAATGTTTCGAACTAATTACTGTTTTACAAATGCGGATTCTAGCCGTTTTCGATGAAGCTGAGGAATCAATCCATATAAATATTTTTTAAGCTTGTCTATTTTAACCTGCTATTAATTAATCTTTGCTTGGCCCAGCGGAATGACTCCATTCGCCAAAACATCTGCGTCGCTCCCCCCTTTGCTGACTTTAACTTAGCAGAGTTTCGGAAATCTTATAGTCATAGCCCAGATCGTGCGCAACGGCTTCGTAAGTGACCTTGCCGTGGGCAACGTTAAGACCGTTTCTGAGGTGCACGCTGTCCTTGAGCGCCTGTTTCCAGCCCTTGTCGGCCAACGCGATGGCGTGCCCGATGGTGGCGTTGTTCAGCGCAAAGGTGGAGGTACGTGCAACGGCTCCCGGCATGTTGGTCACGCAATAGTGCACGACGCCATCAACCACGAAAGTTGGATCGGCGTGTGTCGTCGCATGCGAAGTCTCGAAACATCCGCCCTGGTCTATCGCCACATCGACGATCACCGCGCCTTTCTTCATGCGCGCAACCATGTCGGCGCTAACCAGCTTGGGCGCTGCCGCACCCGGAATCAACACGCCTCCGACAACCAGTTCAGCATCGAGCACGGCTTCATCGATGTTTTGCGCGCTGGAATAAAGCGTGTTGATGCGATTGCCTAAAACGAGGTCAAGCTGACGCAAACGATCAACGCTCCGGTCAATGACAGTAACCCGTGCGCCAAAGCCCACCGCCATTTGCAGCGCGTTGGTACCGACCTTGCCGGCACCGAGGATAACGATGTGACTGGCGGGAACGCCCGGCACACCCCCGAGCAGGATGCCCATTCCGCCCCTGGATTTTTCGAGATGCGCTGCGCCCGCCTGAACGGCCATGCGACCAGCCACTTCACTCATCGGTGCCAGCAGAGGCAGTCCTCCGTCGGGACCAGTAATCGTTTCATAGGCAATACAGATAGCGCCTGACTTGATCAGCGCCGCGGTCTGCCCGGGATCGGGGGCCAAGTGCAAAAAGGTGTAAAGAATCTGACCCGAACGTAACATTGCACATTCCACTGCCTGCGGCTCCTTGACCTTGACGATCATTTCGGACTTGACAAAAACTGTTGCTGCATCGGGAGCCATTTCAGCACCCGCCGCCAGATACTGCTCATTGCTCAGGCCGATGGAAGCGCCAGCACCCGCCTGTACGAGCACGCTGTGACCGCGCGAAGTCAGTTCGCGAACGCAGGTCGGAGTCAAGCCAACACGATATTCATGGTTCTTGATTTCCTTTGGCACGCCGATTCTCATGATGGCCCACTCCGCTTGAGTAAAAAACGCAACTTAGCAAAAAACCGCGACTTACCAAATCTTAGCGAAGACGCTAAAAATGAAAAAGGAAAAATTTAATCGAATCTTCGTTAAACTCTTCGTGGATATGCCAAACGGCGCACTACTTTACCCTGAAAAATACAATTATTTGACTGCGGACTAAACGAAGGACGATACTTGAAAAATTACCCTTGACGCCGAATTACAGACCCTGAATGTTCATTACGCATTAGTAAATAAGAGAAGATCATGCCAACCCCCTCATTGAAATATCTGAAACTGCTTTCGGAGAAATACCCTTCAATCCCGGCCGCTTCAACGGCGATCATCAACTTCACTGCTCAGTTGCAGCTTCCCAAGGGCACCGAACACTTTCTTTCCGACATCCACGGCGAGTACGAAGCGTTCCAGCACGTCCTGCGCAATGGTGCAGGCTCAATTTGTCGCAAGATCGACGAAATGTTTAGCAACACCATGTCGAAATCCGAGCGGCGGAATATGGCCACACTCATCTATTACCCCGAGCTGAAAACACCCTTGATGCTCCAGACTGTCCCGGACAAGGAGGAATGGAGTCGCCTGACTCTGGTACGTCTAGTCAAATTCAGCCGGCGGCTGAGTGCCAAATATCGGCGCGAAACAGTCAGAAATCTTCTACCGAAGCATGTTGCCGAAACCATTGAAGAACTGCTCTACGACCAGGAAGGTGTCGAGCACAAGGCGGCGTATTACCAGAGCCAGATCGACACCATTGTCTCGACCGGCAGCACGCAGGCATTCATCACCAGCCTGGCCGAGCTGATTCAGCGGCTGGCGGTTGAAAGGCTACACGTCATAGGTGACATCTATGATCGTGGCCCCGGCGCTCACCTGATCCTTGACACCCTGATGGATCATCACCAGGTTGACATCCAGTGGGGCAATCACGACATTCTATGGATGGGCGCCGCCGCCGGCAACGAAGCCTGTATTGCCAATGTCATCAGAATATGCCTGCGTTACGGAAACATGGAGTCGCTGGAAAACGGCTATGGCATCAGCCTGTTGCCGCTCGCCTCCTTTGCTCTCGAAACTTACAAGAACGACCCCTGTGATCGCTTCATCCCCAAGGTTTCTGCGGACAGCTCGTTCAGCACCCAGGAAATCCGGCTCATGGCGCAGATGCAGAAGACCATGGCCGTCATGCAGTTCAAGCTGGAAAGCCAGCTGATCAAGAGACGCCCGCATTACCAGATGCAAGATCGTTTGCTGCTCGAAAAGATCGATTATCAGCGCGGCGTCATCAACCTTAACGGTAACGAATACCCGCTTCTTGACAGCTTCTTCCCGACCATCGACGAAAAGAATCCGGATGTACTGACGGCCGAAGAGCAGATTGTCATTGATAAGCTGAGGCTTTCCTTTATCAACAGCAACAAGCTGCAGCAGCATGTGCGCTTTCTGTTTTCGACGGGCAGCCTGTACCTCATCCATGACGGCAACCTGCTCTATCACGGGTGTATTGCCATGAAGGACGATGGCGAGTTCATGTCCTTCAACGTCGATGGAAAATCCTTTTCCGGCAAGGAGTTTCTCGACCGGGCCGATCGACTTGCTCGCCAGGGGTATTTCGACACCGACCATCTGGTGCGCAAGCAGTACGGCATGGATGCCATGTGGTTCCTGTGGTGTGCACCTCAATCGCCGCTCTTCGGCAAAGAGAAGATGGCCACCCTGGAGCGCTACTTCCTTGCCGACAAAGCCACCCATACCGAGAAACGCAACGCCTATTACTCGCTGCGCAATAACGAAGACAGTGCACGCAAGATACTGCAGGAGTTCGGACTGAATCCGCAGAGCGGCCACATCATCAACGGGCACGTTCCGGTTAAGGTGACCAAGGGCGAACGCCCGATCAAGGCCAATGGCCGGCTGATTGTCATCGACGGCGGTTTTTCGAAAGCCTACCAGAGGGAAACCGGGATTGCCGGATACACCCTGATTTCCAATTCACGCGGCTTGTTGCTCGCCGCTCACCAACCCTTCGAATCCACGCAAAAAGCCGTTTCCGAAGAACTTGATATGGATACCGAAACTGAAATCATCCACGGCCACCCTGACCGGATGCGGGTTCGCGACACTGACCGGGGGCGCGAGATCCAGGAGCACATCGACGAACTGCAAGCCCTGCTGCACGCCTACCGCGAAGGTCTGATCAAGGAACACAGCCTGGTTTAGCTGCGCAGGGAGGGTAGCAAGCCAAGGGGCGCGGGACGACACAGTCCGGCGCCTTTTTTTCAATTTCTGGATACGCTTCAGAACGGAATATCATCATTCATATCTTCAAAGCTCGGTGCCTTTTTGCCTGGGGCAGCACCTCTGGGCGCTCCCGCCGCATCCGATGACGGCATGCTGCCACCATAATCGGTTTCGCCGCCTGACGATGAAGCGGCATTCTGACGACTGCCAAGCATCTTCATTTCCTCGGCTTCGATTTCAGTTGTGTAGCGCTCCTGGCCCTCCTTGTCCTGCCATTTGCGCGTGCGGATGCGACCCTCGATATAGACCTGCGAGCCCTTTTTAAGGTACTGCGAGACGATCTCGGCCAGTTTGCGATAAAAGACAACCCGATGCCACTCGGTGCTTTCCTTTTTCTCGCCGGTGGCCTTGTCTTTCCATGAATCAGACGTTGCGATGGTTACATTTGCGACGGCATCCCCATTGGTCATGTAGCGTACTTCGGGGTCCTTACCAAGGTTGCCGACGAGAATTACTTTATTGACCGAAGCCATGTTGCCTCCATGAAGGGTGGATGAAGCATCGATTATAAGGATTTATGGGCTATCGGTAATCGGGAATTGATTACCGCTTGTGCTATCCACAATGTAATCGGGATAATCATCAATCGGTCTCGCCAGCACGTGGTGCACCACGCGGTCGCGGAACTCCGCGGCGAAGACTTCTCGCAGTTTGGGTTTGCGGACAAAAAAGCAGACTTGACGGGACGGGGAATACATACGGTTTTCCAGCGCCGCTTGCAGTTCTAGCAGGTTTTGCTCCTAGCGTACTTTGAACTTCTGGGCGTTGACGGTGTTACGCTTGTTGCGCCTGCATTTCAGGTACTTCCGGTAAGGATTCTTGTGCGAGAACAGCACAGGGAATCATCCTCCGGGTGGGCATAGGCCTTAATACCCTTGAACGTACGAACCTCTACCGCTAGGGAATCACCGAACAAGTCATCGCAGCCAGGCGGCGGCAAAAAATTTGGACGACATTGTGAAGCAAAAGCAGTTTTTATTGAATAAACGAGCGT
>JAYSZS010000134.1:0-10974 GCA_043737935.1 Propionivibrio sp.
ATAACGCACCCGTTACAATAGCGGCACCCACGGCCTCGCGGGCAACCCGCGGGGCCGTGTTGTTTTTGATCCCTCCGCTTTTCTGCACCATGTTCCGTAACAGATGATCCAGTTCCGCACTCTCACTCTCACCCGCGGCGCACGTGAGCTGATCACCGACGCCAGCGTGCAGATTCATACCGGCTGGCGCGTCGGCCTCACCGGTGCCAACGGCAGCGGCAAATCCAGCGTGTTCGCGCTGCTGCGCGGCGAACTCCACGCCGAACGCGGCGACTGCGACCTGCCCGTCGCCTGGCGCATTGCATCAGTTGCCCAGGAAACGCCGGCGCTGGATACGCCCGCCATAGCCTATGTGCTCGACGGCGACACCGAACTGCGCGCACTGGAACACGCGCTGGGCGATGCGGAAACTGCGCATGCCGGCGAAAAAATTGCCGAACTGCACGCGCGCCTCGACGACATCGGCGGTTACAGCGCCCCCGCCCGCGCAGCGGCGCTGCTCGCCGGACTGGGTTTCAGCGACGCCGAATTCACCCGGCCGGTGCGTGAATTTTCCGGCGGCTGGCGCATGCGGCTGAACCTCGCGCAGGCGCTGATCGCGCGTGCCGACCTGCTGCTGCTCGACGAACCGACCAACCACCTCGACCTCGACGCGCTGGTCTGGCTCGAAGCCTGGCTCAAGCGTTATGACGGCACCATGGTGGTGATCAGCCACGACCGGGAATTCCTCGACGCCGTAAGCTCGGTTACGCTGCACATCGAGAACGGCAAGCTGACCCGCTACGGCGGCAACTACAGCACCTTCGAGGACATGCTCGCACAGCAGATGGAGTTGCAGCAGAACTCCTATCTCAAGCAGCAGGACAAGATCGCCCACCTGCAAAAATTCATCCTGCGTTTCAAGGCCAAGGCCAGCAAGGCCAAACAGGCGCAGAGCCGGGTCAAGGCGCTCGAGCGCATGGAGCGGCTGGCGCCGGTGCTGGCCAGCGCCGATTTCACCTTCGAGTTCAAGGAACCGGCCAATCTGCCGAACCCGATGCTGGCCATGGAAAACGCCTGTTTCGGCTACTCGCCGCCGGAGGAATCCTCTCCTGGAACACCGCCGACGGTGATCGTACGCAACGTCAGCAAATCGGTGATGGCCGGCCAGCGCATCGGCATCCTCGGTGCCAACGGGCAGGGCAAGTCGACGCTGGTCAAGACCGTGGCACGGGCACTGGCGCCGACCAGCGGTATCCTGACCGAAGGCAAAGGTCTGAACATCGGCTACTTCGCGCAGCAGGAACTCGATGTTCTGCGCCCGCTCGACAACCCGCTCGAACACATGGTGCGCATGGCCAAGGAGGGACTGCCCGCCGGGCAAAGCGGGCGCGAGCAGGATTTGCGCACCTTCCTTGGCACCTTCAATTTCAGTGGCGACATGGTCAAGCAGCCGGTTGGCACCATGAGCGGCGGCGAAAAGGCGCGCCTGGTGCTGTGTATGATCGTCTGGCAACGCCCGAACCTGCTGCTGCTCGACGAGCCGACCAACCACCTCGATCTGGCCACGCGCGAAGCACTGTCGATGGCACTCAACGAATTCGAAGGCACGGTAATGCTGGTCAGCCACGACCGTTCGCTGCTGCGCTCGGTATGCGACGAATTCTGGCTGGTCTCGCGTGGCGGCGTCGAACCCTTTGACGGCGATCTTGACGACTATCAGCGCTACCTGCTCGACGAAGCCCGACGTGTTCGCGAGGAGTTGAAAGCGTCGCTCAAGGAGGCGAAGGAAATCGTCACGCAGGCACCGCAGCCGGTGCAGACCAACAGGAAGATCCCGGCCAATCTGAAAGTTTTGAAGCGCGACCAGGGCAAACTTGAACAGTCCATGCTCGACCGGCAGACGCGCAAGCATTCAATCGAAGCACGACTGTCCACGCCCTTGCCGGCGCAGGACATCGGCGAGTTGAGTCGCGAACTGAAAAAGATCGACGAGGAACTGGCCACTTGCGAAGAAAAGTGGTTAGCGATTGCAGAGCAGATCGAAGCGGAAGAAGTGTAGCCGGCCATACCATACCTTCTCGTCGCCCATGCGGGCGTGGCTTACAGTTCGATTCTAACCTTGATGATCCTGCACAGCCGGGTTGCGGCTTCTTCGATCAGCGACGCCGCATCCTGCATGCACTCTTCCAGTGAAAGCGGTCGCTTGCAGATGCTCATGATGGCATCTACTCCCTGCACCAGCACATCATCTGCACCATCGCCCAGGCCGCCGGAAATGCAAAAAACGGGAACCCCGAATTGCTTGGCCACCCTGGCGACGCCAACCGGCGCCTTGCCATACGCTGTCTGAAAGTCGGTTCGCCCTTCGCCGGTAATGACAAAGGCTGCGTCCTTGACGAGCTCGGCAAAACACACCGCATCCAGAACGATGTCGACGCCCGGTTTCAGTCTGGCGGGCGTAAAGAACATCAGGCCGGCACCCAGCCCGCCAGCGGCTCCGGCCCCTGCCAGAGGGGCAACATCGCGACCGCTGACGACGCGGGCACAATCGGCAAAGTTTTTCAATGCGGCATCGAGTTCCTGCACCATCTCCGCTGTCGCACCTTTCTGCGGACCGAATACGGCAGAAGCACCACGCGGGCCGCACAGCGGGTTGTCCACATCACAGGCCACGATGATCTCGGTCTCCAGCAGCCTGGGGTCAAGACCCGTGATATCGATGTACGAAAGGCGCGCCAGTGCGCCACCTCCGGGTGGAAGTTGCGAGCCGTCCTCAGCCAGAAAGCGGACTCCGAGTGCGCGCGCCATGCCGCTGCCACCGTCATTGGTGGCACTGCCCCCGATGCCGACGATGATATGTCGCGAGCCGGCATCCAGTGCGGCGCGGATGAGCTCGCCCGTTCCGTAAGTGCAGGTGAGGCGGGGGTCGCGCTGTCCGGCAGGTACCAGTGGTAGTCCTGAGGCCGCCGCCATTTCAATCACGGCGGTCATTGCGTCGCCAAGCACACCCCACTGCGCCATGTGCGTATCTCCCAACGGCCCGCTGACCTGAGCCTTTTTCATTTGTCCGCCGGTAGCGCTGACCAGTGCTTCGACCGTACCTTCGCCGCCGTCGGCAATCGGCACCTTGCGTACGTCGGCTCCAGGAAACACCTTCAGCACCCCGCGCGCCATGGCTTCTGCCACACACAGCGCCGAGACGCTGCCCTTGAATGAATCCGGTGCTATGACAATTCGCATGATTTCCAGCCACCCTAAGAGGTTGAAAAAACCTGATGCTGCCGGTCGGAAAATTTGCTTCCACCCTTGCATGCCAAGTAACTCATCCAAAGTGCAAACAGAAACTCCAGTATCACCCTGCTTGAAAGACAGTCAAGTCGGGATTGACAGTGACCACATGACACATGCGGCTTAGCAAGGTAATCATAACGCGAATGAAATCCCGCATTGCCGGAAAACAGACGAAAAAAAGGGCGCCACAAGGGGCGCCCAAAGGAGGTTGCTTTCTGAAGAACGATCAGATGTGGTAGGCCGACTCGCCGTGCGAAGTAATGTCCAGACCTTCGCGCTCTTCCTCTTCCGGTACGCGTAGGCCAATGACCATGTCGACCAGTTTGTAAGCGATCAGGGAAACCAGGCCGGACCACACGATGGTCGTACCGACACCCCACAACTGGCTGATCAACTGAGTCGTCATGTCGAAGTCGCCGACCTTGTTGGCCACGTAGTCATAGACGCCGGTACCGCCCAGCGAAGGGGCGACGAAAACACCGGTCAGAATGGCGCCGAGGATACCGCCGACCCCATGCACGCCGAACACGTCAAGCGAATCGTCGGCACCGAGCAGATGCTTGAGTCCATTGACACCCCACAGGCAGATGATTCCCGCCAGCAGGCCGATGGCGATGGCGCCCATGACACCGACGAAGCCTGCCCCCGGCGTGATGGCAACCAGACCGGCTACCGCACCGGAAGCGGCACCGAGCATTGAAGGCTTGCCCTTGATCATCCATTCCGCAAACATCCAGGAGAGGGCTGCGCTGGCCGTAGCCACCCAGGTGTTGACCATCGCCAGGGCAGCGCCGCCCGAAGCTTCAAGCGCGGAACCGGCGTTGAAGCCGAACCAGCCGAACCACAGTAGCGAAGCGCCGATCATGGTGAAAGTCAGGCTATGTGGCGCCATCGACTCCTTGCCGTAGCCAACGCGCTTGCCGATCATGAAGGCACCGATGATGCCGGCAATAGCCGCGTTGATATGCACCACCGTACCGCCGGCGAAATCGAGCGCGCCCTTCTGGAACAGGAAGCCGGCCGTCTTGCCGGCGGCTTCGCCGGCTGCGGCGTCGATGTAGGCATCCGGACCCGCCCAGTACCACACCATGTGCGCCATCGGCAGGTAGGAGAAAGTGAACCACAGCACCATGAAGGCCAGGATGGCCGAGAACTTGGCCCGCTCGGCGAAGGCGCCGACGATCAGCCCGCAGGTAATCGCCGCAAAGGCGCCCTGGAAGATGACGTAAGCGTATTCCGAGATGACTACTGTCTTGCTGAAGGTGGCCACTACGGAATCGATCGTCATGCCTTTCAGGAACAGCTTGTCCAGCGTCCCGAAGAAGTTGCCTCCTTCGGTAAATGCCACCGAGTAACCGTAAATCACCCACAGCACACTGATCAGCGAGAACGTAACAAAAACCTGCATCAGTACCGAGAGCATGTTTTTGGCACGTACCAGTCCGCCGTAGAACAGCGCCAGGCCGGGGATCGACATCAAAATGACCAGCGCTGCGCTGACCATCACCCAGGCGTTGTCGCCCTTGTTCGCTACCAAGGCGGGTGCGGCTGGCGCCGCAGCCGCTTCTGCCACTGCTGCGGCTGCGGTGGCTACCGGCGTTGCGGCCGACTTCTCTTCTGCCCAGGCCGGAGTGCCGCAGGTCACGGCTCCGAACAGTGCAAGTATGACTAAGAGGTGTTTCATGATGTGCTCCTCACAGGGCTTCCTCACCGGTTTCACCGGTGCGGATGCGGATGACTTGTTCAAGGTCGAAGACGAAGATCTTGCCGTCGCCAATTTTGCCGGTGCCGGCCGATTTTTCAATGGCCTCGATCACCTGATCCAGAATGCCATCCTGAATCGCGGCTTCGACCTTGACCTTGGGCAGAAAATCGACGACATACTCGGCGCCACGGTAAAGCTCGGTGTGGCCCTTCTGACGGCCGAAGCCCTTGACTTCAGTGACCGTAATGCCCTGTACACCGATGACGGAAAGTGCTTCACGCACTTCGTCAAGCTTGAAGGGCTTGATGATTGCGGTAACCATTTTCATGATGTGCTCCAATTCTGGGGAGAACTTATGCTCCCCGGTTCAGAAAAATGTCAGAACGACTTGCTGACCGAGAGGACGGCAGTTCCACGTCCGGCGTCCCTGGATTTGCTGCCAGTTTCACCTTTGCCATTAAGGGAGTTGGTAAAACAGTAGAACTCGGCGCTGCCGCAACTTCCCTTGGCATTGGTATCGATATAGGCAAGACCGATCGTCCAGGTGTCGATCGCCTTGGTAACACCCAGCTTCCAGTCGGTGTAGGTAATCTTGTCCGAGCCGCCGGTAAAGCGATAGGTATAGTCGCTGGAATACAGGTGGCCGACGTGGCCGTTGATGCCCCAGCCGTCGCCAAGGTCATAGTTGGCCGACAAGTCGATATAGCTCGCTCCTTTCGAATCCGGCAGGCTGAAATAATCCGTAAGCGCGTAGGAATATTTCAGAGAGATAAATTTCCAGCTACCGGCGATGTAGAGTTCGAAGTTGTCAACCGTGCCGCTGGAAGTCGCGCCCGGATTCTTTCCATTCGTTCCTGACAAGGGCGAAGCTTTGGAACCTGGATAGTAATAATAAAGGCCGCCGACATCGAGTCCGAAGTCCCCAAAAGCGTGCTTGTAGCCGCCATAGAAGTCCATTTCGAGATTGGCTTCCGGAAAGCCGGCGCCCGAATTGACGTTCGAGTTCCAGTTGCCCAGATAGACGCCGCTCGAATGGGAATAATCAAAACCGCCCTGTAAAGCCGGCTTGCCGTAGGTCTGGTCGATGCCACGAAAACGGTAGCTGGAGAACAAGCCAACGTTGCCGGTCAGCGTGTGCGGGCTGGCTTCAGCAGCGGCAGCAGCCTGGGCCGGATCAGGGGTTTGGGCCAGCGCCGGAGCGGCAAATGCCGCGGCCAGAAGAGTAGCGAGAAGGGTTTTTTTCATTGGAAACTCCTTGAAAAGAATTAAAGGGATTGGAACCTGTACAAGCCCTTCAAAGCATTTACTGTGCCAATAAAATATATGTTATAAATCATATGCTTGTAATAAATATTATAGTTCACTGAGTGAGCAGCGCACTGAAATGGGGCAGCAGACTTCGTAGTCGCACCATGGCAGGGCGCAATTAATCCCGTTCAGCGCAAGCTACTCGACAAGATGAACGTTTCGGCGCGCTGGGGGCTGAAAAGCTATCGATAAGCTTTGCCGACGTGTCATGCCGCGGGATCCATGTGAACCGTGGCACCTGGCATCGATGATCATGAAGTCATTCCTGCTTGCCGTTGGTGCCAAGGCCGAAGCACATTGCAGGAGCGCAGATTTCTCCTGATTTCCTGCGGCGCCGCCAAAGAAGTCAAGGCCCACATGCGCTGTGCTAAACTCGAATGCACTACTCCCGGATGAAAGACCGACGCCATGCTCGACCCCAAAGTGCTTGAGGAATTCAGCGCCCGCCTTAGCGCCATCATTGCGGCCAGCCCGATCGCCGATATCGAGAAAAATGCGCGAGCGCTACTGTCCAGTTTATTTACCAAACTCGATCTGGTCAGCCGCGAGGAATTCGATATTCAGGCGCAGGTACTGTTGCGTACGCGGGAAAAGCTGAAAGCGCTCGAAGCACGGATCGCCCTGCTCGAAAGCCGGGGCGGGAGCAAGGATTGAGTCTGCGCGCAGCGCTGTACAACTGTGCACTTCCCGATAGACCATTAGCGCTTTTGTCGTCTGCCCATGCCGCTAGCCATCGTCCATAGTCGTGGTCTGGATGGGCTTTCCGCTCCGGAAGTTGCGGTCGAGGTGCATCTGGCGGGCGGTTTGCCGGGGGTAACGCTGGTCGGGTTACCGGATACCGAGGTCAAGGAAGCGCGCGACCGGGTGCGGGCGGCGCTACTGAATTCCGGCTTTGACTTTCCCGCCCGGCGCATCACCGTCAATCTGGCCCCGGCCGATCTGCCGAAGGAGTCGGGACGCTTCGACCTGCCCATCGCGCTCGGCATCCTGGCCGCTTCGGGGCAGATTCCTGGTAATGCGCTGAACGATTACGAATTTGCCGGCGAACTCTCACTCTCGGGTGACTTGCGGCCGATTCGCGGCGCCCTGGCCATGGTGCTGGCCTCCGGCCGACGCGGCCGCTGTTTCGTGCTGCCCGAGTCGAGCGCACGCGAGGCGGCGCTGGCGCATGAGGTGCGCATCCTGACTGCAGGCACCCTGCTCGAAGTGTGCGCTCACCTGCGCGGACAGGTAACACTGACAGAATGCGTGGCTACTCCCCGCGTCGATGAGGCGGCAGACCGCTATCCCGACCTCGCCGACGTGCGCGGGCAGACGCAGGCCAAACGTGCGCTGGAAATTGCTGCAGCCGGCGGGCATTCGATCCTGCTCGCCGGCCCGCCGGGAACCGGCAAGTCGATGCTCGCCAGCCGCCTGCCCGGACTGCTACCGCCGATGACCCAGGACGCCGCGCTGGAATCGGCCGCTGTACTGTCGCTGGCCGGACTGTTCCGACCCGAGGACTTTGGCCGGCATCCCTATCGGGCGCCGCATCACACCGCCTCTTCCGCCGCCCTCGTCGGCGGTGGCAGCGTTCCGCGCCCGGGCGAGATTTCAATTGCCCATCAGGGGGTTCTCTTCCTCGACGAACTGCCCGAGTTCGAGCGCCGGGTTCTCGAAGCCCTGCGCGAACCGCTCGAAAGCGGGCGCATCCACATCTCACGCGCGGCACAGCAGGCCGAGTTTCCGGCGCAATTCCAACTCGTCGCGGCGATGAATCCCTGCCCCTGTGGTTATCACGGTGACGCCAGCGGCAAGTGCCGGTGCACGCCCGATCAGGTGGCGCGCTACCGCAGCAAGCTCTCCGGCCCCTTGCTCGACCGTATCGATCTACAGATCGAGGTGCCGGCGCTGCCGGCTGAGGCACTGCAAAGAGCGGCGGATGGCGAAGCGTCGGCGAGCATCCGTTCCCGCGTTACGCTGGCCCGCGAGCGTCAGCAGGCGCGCCAAGGCAAGCCGAATGCCCGCCTTACGACCAAGGAGATAGACCACTTCTGCCAGCCCGACGCCAGCGGTGCCGCGCTGCTCAAGCAGGCACTGACCCGCCTCAATCTCTCGGCACGCGCTTACCATCGCGTGCTCAGAGTCGCACGCAGCATCGCCGATCTGGCCGCCTGCGAGGCCATCGCTGCACAGCATATTGCCGAAGCCGTGCAATACCGCCGCTTCGCCAGGGACTGACTTGCCCACCAGCGAAAGCAAAAGGCCGCCGCGCGGCATCGCACTGTTGCTGGCGTCGCTTTCCGCGCTCGGACCCTTTTCGATTGACACCTATCTGCCGTCATTTCATGACATCGGCGAAAGCCTGCACGCAACGCCGATCGAAGTACAGCAGACGCTGACCGCCTACCTGATCCCCTTCGCTATCATGGCCTTGTGGCACGGCGCGATTTCCGACGCGCTCGGACGTCGGCGAGTCATTCTCGTCACCCTGGCGCTGTTCGGGCTGGCGCTGGCCGGCTGCCTGTTTGCCACGCGCATCGAACACCTGTGGCTGCTGCGTGCGCTGCAGGGCATGTCGGCCGGTGCCGGAATCGTCATCAGCCGGGCCATCGTGCGCGACCTGTTTGACGGTCCGGCGGCGCATCGCCTGATGTCGCATATCACCATGATGTTTGCGCTGGCACCGGCCATTGCGCCAGTCATCGGCGGTCGCCTGCAAATTTGGTTTGGCTGGCGCTCAGTCTTCGCCTTTCTCGTGCTGATGACGCTGGCGTTGTGGCTGGCCTGCTGGCGCCTGCTGCCGGAAACACTGCCACCCGAGCGTCGACAGCCGCTGAACGCCGGCTATCTGGCGCGAACCTACTGGAAGGTGATGACTACACCGGCATTTCTTTATGCCTGCGCCGGGCTGGCGTTCAACTTCGCCGGCTTCTTCATTTACGTGATGTCGGCGCCGGTGTTCCTGATGCGCCACCTGGGCGTCTCCGAAACGGGTTTCCTGTGGCTGTTCGGCCCGGCCATGGCCGGTCTGATGTCCGGCGCCTGGCTCTCGGGGCGGCTGGCCGGAAAGCTTTCGCTGAAACAGACGATCCTGCGCGGCTATCTGGTCATGGGTGCGGCCGCGCTCGGCAATATCGGGTTAAATCTGTGGCTCCCGCCGGCACTGCCGTGGAGCATCGTTCCCCTCTTCGTCTATACCTTCGGCATGTCGCTGGCCATGCCCTGTCTGACGCTGCTGGCGCTTGACCCTTTCCCCAGGCAACGCGGCCTGGCTGCTTCCTGCCAGATGTTCCTGCAAGCGGGTTCGAACGGGCTGGTTGCCGGCCTCATCGCGCCGGCGCTGTGGTCTTCGACGCTGTCGCTGGCCTTCGGCATGGGCGCCCTGATGTTGCTTGGCGCCAGCGCCGCCTGGCTCGATCACCGATTTGTGCGGCAGAAAACATGAGCGTCTGTGAAAAAATCATTACTGCATGATTTTCACGCTCGTCACCCCGGCGCACCCCTGGAGTGTTTCCTTCGGGGCAGAAGCCGGGGTTAGCCCGTTTATCCGATTGTTTTAATGGATATCGGAGGAAGGTACTGGATTCCGGCTTACGCCGGAATGACGGCTTGGGAGGTGTTTATCCATAAATTCCCAGCCTCTGAGTCTGGTTTTCAGCTCGCCTCATAACTCGAAAGCGTCACCCCGGCGTGCGCGAGGAATTCGCGTATCTGCTTGATCTCCTGCTTGGCACAGGTTGAACTGTTGTGCGGGTGATACAGGAAGACCTCGACCTTGTTGAGCACGATGCGGAAGCGGGCACCATGCGCCGACTCGATGCTCGCTCCCAGATGCAGCAGCAGGGACTGAATCTCCCGCCAGTGAATGTTGGCGCTGAGTGGGTCATGGTATATCGACTGAAGCAAATGCAGATGTTTGTGACTCATGCCAACCCCCATGGACTTATTGATTCAGTTAAAGGTTTTGAAAACCCTATTTTGCCCTCATCCGGGCTGTGCCGGGAAGTTAAGCGCAGCTTCCAGACCTCCACCCGGTGCATCCGTTACCGCCGCAAGCGGCAACAATGCAGCGCACGATGGCCAGCCCGAGGCCGCAACTGCCGCCGGTGGAGCGCGCCGGGTCGATCTGGGCAAAGGCTTCGAGCGCGCGGGAGCGCTGTCCGGCCGCGATTCCCGGTCGGTTATCGCGCACATGCAGGGTGATCGTTGCGGCGGACTCGAGCGACAGCGACACCTCGACCAGCGGCGCACCGTACTGCACGGCATTGTCGAGCAGACGTTGCAGATTGCCCGGCGTAATGGCCACCTGGCACGCGGCGGCAGCCTCGCTCACGGTCATCGAAACCGGTCTTCCCAGATCGCGATGGCGTGCCACTTCATTGCTCAATGCATCGGCAAGCCACAGCGGCGGGGCCGGGCGGCCGCTACTCTCCTC
Organism: Propionivibrio sp.; assembly: GCA_043737935.1. Classification (GTDB taxonomy): domain Bacteria; phylum Pseudomonadota; class Gammaproteobacteria; order Burkholderiales; family Rhodocyclaceae; genus Propionivibrio. The sequence continues at coordinate 10,704 of JAYSZS010000134.1, forward strand.
GCTGCGCAGGAAGGCGAGGCACTGGCCAGCAATACGCTCCATGTCGTCCGCGTCACGCACCAGACCGGCACTTTGGCTGTCACTTTCGAGCAAGGCCAGACGAACGCGCAGGCGCGCCAGCGGCGCGCGCAAATCATGCGTCAGACCGGCCAGCATCTCGTGCCGCTCGCTTTCGGCCGCAGCCAACTGCGCCAGCATGGTGTTGTGCCGCTCGGGCAGGCGGCGGACTTCTTTCGGTCCTTCCGGCGTCACCGTGCGCGCGCTGCCGTCG
>JAYSZS010000135.1:0-4959 GCA_043737935.1 Propionivibrio sp.
CCGGAGCGTTCGCGGGCGCCGTCCGCGATCACTGGGGCATCGAAAACCGACTGCATTGGAGCCGTGATGTCATCTTCAGGGAAGAGGCACGCCGCCTGGGCGCAAAGTGATAGGCTGGGATGATGATGCTGGCAGGGATTTGCTCGGGCTGACCCAACTATGATGTGCGAGTGCGATTGCCCTGGGAGCTGAGGTGACCTACGTATTCAAAGGGGTAGGGGCTGAGATTGGGGGCATCGCCGCCCAGATCGCCGCCCTGGGCCGTGGCGACTTCAAGGCGTTCTCGAATATTGGCGCCGCCATGAAGGAAGACGCTGTCGCTGCACGGAAGGAAGTCAACGCACTGACCGCCCGACTTATGAATCCGACCACTGCATCAGGCGATTCCACACCCGGCAAGGGGCCGGATATCACCAATACGCCCATCGTGCTTAAGCCCGTCAAAGTGCCAAAGCTGTCCAATCAAATATGCGAAGGGCAACGCCTGATTGAGCAATTACGTGAACGCCTGCTGGGCACCCAGAACTTGACGGAAGTTGAAAAGCTGCAAGCACAGTTCGCTAACGACAAGTACAGCAAAGCCACGGCTGGGGAAAAAGCCATCGCCCTGGGCATCGCTGAACAGATTGATAGCCGCAAGGCTCTACAGACTGAGCTTGACGCCGAACTGACCAAAGCCCGTGAATTGACGGCGGAATACGACAAGCAGGCGTCAAGGCTTGCCTCGCTGGTTTCCGGAACACCGACCGGGCAGAATCAGCAACGCATGCTTGACGAAGCGCTGGCAGAATCCGCCCTTCGATCGGGTGACATCGATACCACGACCTATGACCAGATAATCGACAAGCTGAGGGAGGTTAAATCTGAGGGTGATGATACCTTCAAGGAATTGACTCAGGCCGTCAACGGCTTTGGCGACAAGGCCGCGGATGCCATCACAGAGTTTGTCCTGACCGGCAAATTATCCTTCTCCGACCTCACCCGTGGCGTGGTGGCTGACCTGCTCAAGATATCGATTCAGCAGACGATCACCCGGCCCCTTTTTGGCGCCGCCGCCGGGCGGCTGGAAGGCTTGACCAAGTCCGCGGATGGCAACGTCTTCTCAGGCGGTTCACTCCATCAGTACGCCAACACGGTACAGACGACACCTAAGGCGTTCGCCTTCGACACCTTGCATTGTTTCGCCCGTGGTGGCGTATTCCCTGATGCCGGCCCTGAGGCCGTGATGCCCCTTTCACGAGATTCTCAAGGGGTGCTAGGCGTCAAGGCTTCTGGAGGAACTCAGGCGCCCAGCATCACGATTAACATTCACGGCGCCCAGAATGCGCCGGATGTACGCAGGGCCGCGGGGCAAGGGGCATGGGAAGCGCTCGCAGCGTTCCAAGGGGCCAAGCGCTACTCTTAGTCATATTCTGTAAATCTGTCACTACGGGGTAAAAAACCTGAGCCGAAGTGCTCAGGAAGGGTTCAGGCTTTATTGCTTGGAAGTGTGGCGTTTGTTTTTCTTTTTATTGGCCACGTGCTGGCGGTCTACGCCGCCTCTAATTCCTGCTCGAAAACTTGGGGATACTTCAACCGGTAGGCTTCCATCGAGCACAATCCCGCGGCCCCCGCCGACCTGAACTCGTCAAGTTCCTTCTGGGCCGCGGCATCCCCGCCCGCTATTTCCTCAAGCAACTCCTCCTCATGAGCTTCAGGATAATTCACCCTGAAGGCAAACACCCCAACGTAAAACTTTTTCATCCCTTGATTCATGGCCACTTCTCCTTAAAAAGAGACCGGGTAAATCCCGACTGCAAGCGAATTATAAACACTCACTTGAATAATGCAAGCCATTGATTACAAAGAGACATTATTTCAATTTAGGACCAGAGTTAGCCGCATATAGTCCGATTCTGAGGGTGTGTCACAGACTCAACGGGGAAGGGCAGTACACGGTACCGCCTGAATGTATAACTTGGCGTATAACGTTTTTTCAGATAAAAAAAATCCCTCAAGAATCAATGGCTTATGACACGTCTTGGCGGAGAGGGTGGGATTCGAACCCACGGTACCTTGCAGTACGCCTGATTTCGAGTCAGGTACAATCGACCACTCTGCCACCTCTCCGTCAGGATGGATATCCTAACATGAGTCTACCCATTGATGCGCCTCATACTCTTCACATTCACGCGACAATTTTCTCCAGCCCGCCAAGGTAGCTGCGCAAAACAGCAGGCACAGTAATGCTGCCATCGGAATTCTGGTAACTTTCCATGATGGCGACGAGCGTTCGGCCTACCGCCAGCCCCGAACCGTTGAGCGTGTGCGCCAGTTCCGTCTTGTTTCTTTCATTGCGATAGCGCGTCTGCATGCGGCGCGCCTGGAAGGCCTCGAAGTTGGAACAGGAGGAAATCTCACGATAGGTGTTCTGTGCCGGCAGCCAGACTTCCAGGTCGTAGGTCTTGGCCGAAGAAAAGCCCATATCGCCGGTACAGAGGGCGACACGGCGGTAAGGCAGTTCAAGCTTCTCAAGAATGATCTCGGCATGGCGCGTCAGTTCCTCATGCGTTGCATTGGATTTTTCGGCAGCGACAATCTGCACCAGTTCAACCTTGTCGAACTGGTGCTGGCGGATCATTCCGCGCGTGTCCTTGCCATAGGAACCGGCTTCCGAACGGAAGCACGGGGTATGGCATACGAATTTGAGCGGCAGCGCATCCTGGGCCAGAATTTCATCGCGCACGATGTTGGTCACCGGTACCTCGGCGGTCGGAATCAGGTACAGCGGATCGGCGTCGGGGCGCAGAATCTTGAACAGGTCTTCCTCGAATTTCGGCAACTGGCCGGTACCAAACAGGCTGGCCGAATTGACTAGGTAAGGGGCATAGACTTCGGTGTACCCGTGCTCCTCGCTGTGCACATCGAGCATGAACTGGGCGATGGTGCGATGCAGCCGGGCCAGCGTCCCTTTCATCAACGAGAAGCGGGCACCGGCAATTTTGGCCGCCGTTGCAAAATCAAGTTGCCCGAGCGCCTCGCCCAGATCGACGTGATCCTTGACCTTGAAATCGTAAGGGCGCGGTGTTCCCCAGCGCCCGACCTCGACGTTGTCGACTTCCGACTTGCCGAGCGGCACGCTGTCCTGCGGCAGATTCGGAATGATCGCAACAAAGGCATCGAACGCTTTCAGCAGTTCGCCGAGTCGTATTTCATTAGCCTCCAACTCTTCTTTCAGCGCAGCGACTTCGGCCATGACGGCTGCAGCATCCTCACCCTTGCCCTTGAGCATGCCGATCTGTTTTGACAGACTGTTGCGGCTGGCCTGCAAGTCCTGAGTTCGCGTCTGTAGCGTCTTGCGTTCGGTTTCGAGTTTCTGGAAGGCGGCTATGTCAAGCGTATAGCCGCGGGTGGCCAGACGTTCGGAAACCGCATCGATGTTATTGCGCAATAGCTGGATATCAAGCATGTTCAGTCCTCGGAGTCTTTCAATTTCTTGGAGAATCTCAGCGCATCGCGATCAAGCTCGCGCAAATGAGCGAGCTTCTCGCCGATTTTTATTTCCAGCCCGCGCTCAACTGGGCGGTACCACTCGAGTGCTGGCATCCCCTCCGGGAAATAGTTCTCGCCAGCGGCATAGCCTTCGCTCTCATCGTGCGCGTAGCGGTAATCCTTGCCGTAGTCGAGCTCCTTCATCAGCCGGGTCGGCGCATTGCGCAAATGCAGCGGCACCGGCCGCGAACCGTCTTTGACAATGAATCCGCGCGCCGCATTATACGCGGCGTAAGCGGCGTTCGATTTGGCCGCCATGGCCAGATAGAGCACCGCTTCCGCCAAGGCCAACTCGCCCTCCGGCGAGCCGAGGCGTTCATAGGTCTGTGCCGCTTCGCCGGCGATCTGTGCCGCACGCGGATCGGCCAGGCCGATGTCCTCCCAGGCCATGCGCACGATACGCCGTGCCAGATAGCGGGGATCGGCGCCGCCGTCGAGCATGCGGCAGAACCAGTACAGCGCGGCATCGGGATTCGAGCCACGCACCGCTTTGTGCAGGGCTGAAATCTGGTCGTAGAAGGCCTCGCCGCCCTTGTCGAAGCGGCGCAGGTTTTGCGCCAGCGTGTTATCGATGAAGGCGCCGTCGATCAGGGAAATCCTTGCGGTTGCCGCTGCCGTACGCGTCTGCTCGAGCAGATTGAGCAGTCGGCGCGCATCGCCGTCGGCCAGACCGATCAGCCGGGAGCGGGAATCCTCATCGAAGCTCAATCCTTGCAGCGCACGCTTGCAGGCCCGCTCAAACAACAGCCCCATTTCCTCGTCGGAGAGGGGGTTAAGCACATAAACCGAGGCGCGCGAAAGCAGCGCGGAGATCACTTCAAACGAGGGATTCTCGGTCGTTGCACCGACCAGAGTCAGCAGCCCGCTTTCGACGTAAGGCAGGAAGGCGTCCTGTTGCGCTTTGTTGAAGCGATGGACTTCATCGACGAACAGAATTGTCGACCGGCCCGTCTGCACCCGAGTCGCTTCGGCACGAGCAACCGCCTCGCGGATATCCTTGACTCCGGCGAACACCGCCGATAGCGCCATGAATTCGGCATCGAAGGCGTCGGCCATCAGGCGTGCGAGCGTCGTTTTGCCGACACCGGGCGGTCCCCAGAGGATCAACGAGTGCAGCTTGCGTGCTTCAAACGCCAGACGCAGCGGCTTGCCGGCGCCGAGCAGATGCGACTGGCCAATCACCTCGTCGAGGGTAGCGGGCCTCAACGCTTCCGCAAGCGGCACTGTAGGCACATGGGTGAAAAGGTCACTCACCAATGACATCGACACCAGCGGGGGGCGTAAAACGAAACAGCGCGGGGGCCAATTGTGGATTACGTTCGAGATGCGTAAATAAAAGCGTCGTCGTCTGGCCAAAGTTGTCGAACAGTTCCATCGCTTTTAGATCGCTTCCGGCAAAGCCCATCTGCAATCTTTCGAAACCGCTGT
>JAYSZS010000136.1:0-10944 GCA_043737935.1 Propionivibrio sp.
CGCAGTTCTCGCCGGACATCGAGGTCTACTCGATTGACGAATCGTTTCTAGATGTGGCCGGCTTCGAGGGCACGGGCCTGGCCGAGTACGGGCGGCAAATTCGCGAGCGTGTTCAGCGCTGGCTCGGGCTGACCGTTTGCGTCGGCATCGCGCCGACAAAAACCCTGGCCAAGCTGGCCAACCATTGCGCCAAGAAGAATCTGGCCGGTGCGGCGGGTGTCTGTGACTTTACGATCATGCCGGCGGCGGATCTGGATGCGCTGCTGGCCCGGATCGACGTCGGCGAGGTCTGGGGCGTCGGTCGCCAGCTCACGCCACGGCTGCAAGCGATGGGAATCGGCACGGTCAGGGATCTTCGCGATGCCGACGCAGAGACCCTGCGTGCCCGCTTTTCGGTGGTGCTGGAACGTACCCTGCGCGAACTGCGTGGCACCTCGTGTCTGGCGCTGCAGGACGTGGTGCCAGACAAACAGCAGATCATCTGCAGCCGCTCCTTTGGCGAGCGGGTCTATGACCTTGAGGCGCTGCAGGAGGCGGTGGCCAGTTATCTCAGCCGTGCAGCGGAAAAGCTGCGCCAGCAAGGCTCGCTGGCCGGCGCGCTGACGGTTTACATCCGCACCAGTCCATTCAATCCTTCCGAGCCACGCTATCAGAAATCGGTGACGGTGCCTTTGCCCGAAGCCACGGCGGATACTCGGCTGCTGGCGCGCTGGGCGCGGCGGATCCTGAAAAAAATCTATCGGCCAGGTTTCGCCTACCAGAAGGCCGGCGTCATGCTCTCGGACATCCGCCCGCGCCTGCGCAATCAACTTTCCCTGTTCTCCAGCCCTGGGGCCACGCACGCGAACGGGCGCCTGATGCAGGCTCTGGATCAGATCAATGCGCGCTGGGGTCGCGGCACGCTGCGTCTGGCGGCGGAAGGCCTGGACAAGGAATGGCGAATGAAACGCGGTCATTTGTCGCCGGGGTATACCACGGAGTGGGCCGGCCTGCCGACGGTGAAGGCTGGTTGACGCCCTTCGGCCTGGCTTGGCTGAGTGCTTGCGCCGCATCGGCTGCTCGCCGAAGTGGCTCGGCGGGCTCAGATCAGCAGCGCGGCGACGAAGATGCCGATCATCATGAAGGCGATCACGACCTTGGCGACCAGCCCGGCCATGATCCCCAGCCAGGTTGCGACACCCACCTTGACGGCACGCTGACCATCCTGGCGCGCCAGGTACTCGCCGACTGCGGCGCCCACCAGCGGCATGAACAGCACGCCCACCAGCCCCATGAAGATTCCCGCCACCGTGCCGATTGCGGCGCCGACGATGGCCTGGCGGCTGGCCCCGGCGCGTTGGGCGCCGAGCAGGCCGGCCGCGTAGTCGAGCCCCCAGGCCAGCACTGCCAGCAGGGTGACTGCGGTCACGGTACCCCAGCCGACCCGGCTGAAATCGTCGATCCAGGCGCCGAGCACGATGCCCGCCAGGACGAACAGCGTTCCCGGCAGTGCCGGCAGCACCGTACCGGCCAGGCCGGCGAGGATGAGCGCAATGCTCAGTATCCACAGAAGAGTATCGGTCATGTTGGTTTTGGGTTGATGGTGCGTTAGTGTGTTGCGCCAGACGTAATGGTACCAGTGAAGGCGATCGATACCGAGGGGGCCAAGGGCTGGTTGGACAAGCCTTGCGGCGTTTTAGGTCGCGCTCAGAGACTATGAATAAATCAAAAATCCACCGCAAAGACGCAAAGGTGCAAAGAAAGCGCAAAGTTTACACATTGTTTGCACTAGCATTCTTTGCCTCACCTCGGCCACTTTGCGCCTCTGCGGTGGGGGTAAAGCATTTTTTCACAAGCTCTCAGCCCACGTCGCGTTTGGGCCGGGTCTTCGATTCGTCGCGGACCAGCAGGTACATCAAGCGGATTCCGAACAGGGCATTACCTATCCCCATGATCGCCACGATGCCGGCAGCGAGCGGTGTCAGCTCGTAGGGGCGAGCCACCCAGGCCAGCGCGGTGGATAGCAGGTTGAGTACCACCATCAGCCAGAACAGCGGATTGCGCGGCTGGTAAAGACGACGCAGTTTCATGAGGTGTGGTGACGCCGGATCGCGGGTCCGGAGCCTACAGGATGGATGGCTTCGCTTGCCGTTGCAAGCACCGCCGGTAGCTCATGTCGGTTCATCATAAAAAACGCAGTTGAGCCTAATGCCAATATCGTGGGCCCTCATCCCCGACCCTTCTCCCGCAGGGAGAAGGGTGCCAAACCCGCTCGCACTCAACTGCGGTTTCCAGGTTCATCCTGTCCTCAGTCGTGCTGGAGGACAGGGATTCATAACACATGAGCGGAGTATCACTGACGGACAAAAACCGGTCAATGCCAGTTTGTGGGGCATGGCCCGGCAGCGAGACCGCATACCGTAAATATTCGGTGAACCCGTAGTCCGTAGGCGTCGGCCAGTAGTCGGCGACTCAGAGGCTGTGAAAAAATAGACGCCAATGAAAAGGGTGTTTATGGAGGGGTAGGTTGACCATTACCGACACCGAAATAATCGCTTGCAGGTCGTTTCTGTGGGTCTGAAATATTGATTAGACATTTATTCTGGCTGAAAATTTTAAAATCGATTTTTTCTCAAACTCTCAGCGGTTGGCTGGGGTCTGAACACAACAGCCGATTTTTGTTAGAGTTCGTCGCATGGGCTCTGTATCGGACATCACCTGCACAGGATCGTCGACCAGCAAAGGCCAGCGGACGTCGTTTTCCCAGGTGATGGTGACCCTGAGCAAGGAAAGAGGAGATCAAGCTCCGTTGTTAGGCCAATTACTGGAAGACTCAACATCAACAAGCGCTTGCCCGGTGATCATCATCTGGCGATGGCGCAAGCGGCGGAGCGAGAGGTGGCTTTGCACAACGAGTCGGAGCAGGCTCAGGGGAAGATCCGGGATCTTCAAAGGCGCCTGTTTGGGCGCAAGTCGGAGCGTTCTTCAAGCGCAGAGAAGGGCGGGGCATCGGACACGAAGCCGTCGCGTCCGCGAGGTCAGCGACCGGGTGCGCCGGGTCACGGACGGACTCGATTGTCCCTCTTGCCCGAACTGCGGCCTCGGCTACGTTGCCTTTCCCGGTACGGAGGACAGTTAACTCATTGAGATCGACGTCAAACCGTACCGGCGGGTGATCCGCCGGCGGCGCTACCGGAGGACCTGTCAGTGCCCCGGCACACCGGGCATCCTGACCGCGCCACCGCCAGCGCGATTGATTCCCCGCGGCAAGTACGGGGTGTCAATCTGGGTGCACCTCCTGCTGTCCAAGTTCTCGTATGGCCAGCCGACGCATCGACTGCTCCGGAACGGGTCGGACTACGAACTGACGCTCTCGCCGGGAACCCTGACCGGCGGACTGCGCACCTTGGTCCCGCTATTCGAGCCGCTGGAAGACGCGCTGCATTGCCGACTGCAGAGCGAGAACCACTGGCACGCGGATGAAACCCGCTGGATGGTGTTGCCGAGACCGAAGGGAAGATCGGTCATCGCGGGTACCTGTGGGTGTTTCACTCCAAATCGGTGGTTCACTTCGTGCTCGACCCGACGCGATCGGCGCAGGTGCCGATCGCAGAACTGTCCGACAGCGAAGGCGGGATCGTCATCTGTGATCGCTACTCGGGCTACAAGAAGCTCGCGAGAATTCTTGGGAAGATCCTTCTGGCCTTCTGCTGGGCCCACCAACGGCGTGATTTCATCGAGCGGGCCAACGCCCATCCGGATCTCTCGGGTTGGGCCGTTTCCTGGGTCGAACGGATTGGCGAGCTGTATCACTTGAATGACGAGCGCCTTGAAGTACGCCCCGATCCGGCCCAGTGGGCCGAACGTGACCATCGCTTGCGGCAAGCGATTGAGCAGAGGGTGACCGAGCGCGCCGCCGAGCTCGCCAACCCGGCGCTCAAAGCCCCGGCCCGGAAAGTAATGCAAAGCATGCAGAAGCATTGGTCGGGCTCGACGGTGTTTGTCGACCACTAGCCTGACACAGGGGGCCCATGGACAACAACACCGCCGAGCGAGTCCAACGCACTCCCGTCGTCGCGCGCAAGAACTTCTACGGTTCCGGCAGTCAGTGGTCCGGCGCACTCGCCGCCCTGATGTTCAGCCTGTTGATGACGATGCGCCTGTGGGGAATCAATCCCCGTACGTGGCTGACGGCGTATCTGGAAGCCTGCGCGGCAAACGCAGGCCAGCCGCCGGCGAGCTTGCTTCCCTTTTTGCCTTGGACGATGGCGGTCGACCGTCTGGCACAGATGCGTCGTGGCGCGGTCGATCAGGCCGACCCCATCGACAGCTCATGACGACTTATTGCGGGCGTCACTTCACTGCGGATGAACTGCAGACCCTCCGCCACCTGATCGAGACCCATCCTCGCGCCAGCCGTGCGCAACTCTCGCAGCAGGTCTGCGTGCTGCTCGACTGGCTCAAGCCCAATGGCGAGTTAAAGGAGATGAGCTGCCGGGTAGCCATGCGGCGCATGCAAGCCGACGGCCTGATTACCTTGCCGGCTGCACGCAGGCGCGCCCCCCGCCAACCCAAGTATCTCGCCACCGCCGCGACCGATCCACAGCCGTTGCTCACCCAGCCCGTGCATGAACTACCGCCGCTCCGTTTGGGCCAGGTCGCCGGCTCGGCCCATTCCCGGCAGTGGAACGAGACCATCGCCCGCTACCACTATCTCGGGTACTCGCCCCTGGCCGGCAGTCAGTGTCGCTACTTCGTCTTCGCCGGCGAGCGCCAAGTCGCCTTGTTGAGCTTCGGCGCCAGCGCCTGGAAACTCGCCGCGCGCGAGCGCTTTATCGGCTGGCAAGATGAAGCGCGGCAGAGAAACCTGCACCTCGTGGTGAACAATGCCCGTTTCCTGATTCTGCCCTGGATCCAGTCCAAAGGACTGGACTCGAAAATCCTCTCGCTCATTCAGCGGCAACTGCCCAACGACTGGCAGGCGCGTTACGGCTACTGCCCCGTGCTCATGGAAACCTTTGTCGAGACACCACGCCATCGCGGCACGTGCTACCAGGCCGCCAACTGGATCAAGGTGGGTCAAACGACCGGACGGGGCAAAAAGTCTCCCATCCGAACGCCCATCCTCCCTATCAAGGACATCTGGCTCTATCCACTGCACAAGACGCTAGCGTTACTCGCCACGGCCAGCCCTTGATCACGGGTTCACCGAATATTTACCGATGCGCTGAAAGTTAACAGGTTAAGCTACTGTTTACAAGCATTATTTGCGATTTATTGAAAAATAATTTTTGTTCCAGGGGGCTGAGCGGTATTGGGGGCTTTCCCGTGGAAACGGTACTTTATCTCAAGCGAATATTTTGAAATGAGAATTGCTGTGATCCTTGCCGACTGATTTGTTGCCTAGCTACACAGGGTAAAATACACATTTATATTATTGTATATTGAATAGTCAGTTGCTCTACGCGGGGCATTGTCTGGTTCTCGCCCCATGCAGAGCGCGTTCAAAATCATTGGGAGAAAACATGGGCAAGACCACCGTCAATTTGCGCACCATTGCTCTTGTCGGCCATGGTGCCGCAGGAAAGACCAGCCTTGCCGAATCATTGCTTGCCGCTGCTGGCGCAATCCCTAATCGGGGTTCGGTCGAAAGGGGTAACACCGTTTGTGACTTTGATCCGCAGGAGAAGGAACTGGGGCATTCGCTCAATTCCGCCATGTGCAGTTTCAACTGGCTTAATGTCCAGGTGCACATGGTCGACACACCGGGCTACCCGGATTTCGCGGGGCAGGCCATTGGTGCACTGGCGGGGGTGGACACGGCGCTGGTGGTCATCAATGCGCAAACCGGAATCGAGTTATCGACCGAGCGCATGATGAAACTTGCGACCGCCCGCAATCTCTGCCGGATGATCGTCATTAACAAGATTGATGCCGACAATGTCGATTTACCCAGGCTGGTTGGTGAAATCCGTGAGTCATTTGGTCGTCAGTGCATGCTGCTCGATTTGCCGGCTCATCACGCTCAGGATGTGGTTGAACTGCTCGGACACGACAGTGGCGAGAGCGACTTCGAATCGGTCGCCACGGCCCACCGTGCGTTGATTGACCAGATCGTCGAGGAAGATGAAGATCTCCTTGCACGCTACCTTGATGAAGGCGCCGATCCCAGCCTTGAAGAACTACACGCCCCTTTTGTAAAGGCACTGCGCGCCGGCCACCTGATTCCGATTCTTTTCGTTTCGGCAAAAACCGGCGCTGGCATTCCCCAGTTGCTTGATGCGCTGGCCAGACTGGCGCCCAATCCGACCGAGGGTAATCCGCCACCGTTCTACAAGGGTGAGCCGGGCGACCAAAACAGCATGCCCTTCAAGGCCGAGCCGGAAGCCAGCAAACACGTCCTGGCGCATGTGTTCAAGGTTGTCAGTGATCCCTTCATTGGTAAACTCGGTGTGTTCCGCGTGCATCAGGGGACAATCAAAAGGGAGTCGCAACTTTTTGTTGGAGACGCCAAGCGGCCATTCAAGGTTGGCCACCTGTACAGTCTGCAGGGCAAGGAATACGTCGAGGTTGAAGCGCTGGTAGCGGGCGACATCGGCGCCATTGCCAAGGTCGATGAAATCGTTTTTGACTGTGTATTGCATGATTCGCATGACGAAGACCATATCCACCTGAAGCCGCTCGAATTCCCGCAGCCAATGCAGGGCCTGGCCGTCGAAACCAGGCGCAAAGCCGACGAGCAACGGCTCTTCGATGTCCTGCACAAGCTTGAAATCGAAGACCCCTGCTTCATGGTCGAGCGCCACCCGACGACCAACGAAACGGTCATCCGCGGCCTGGGTGAAATGCATCTGCGCGCCAAGCTGACACGCATGGCGCAGCAGTACAAAATCGAACTGGATACCAGACCGCCACAGATTGCCTACCGCGAAACGATCACCGGCAAGGCCGAAGGCCATTGCCGCCACAAGAAGCAGAGCGGCGGTGCCGGCCAGTTCGGCGAAGTCATGTTGCGTATCGAACCCATGGAGCGCGGTGGTGGTTTCGCGTTTGTCGATATGGTCAAGGGAGGTGCCATCCCCGGCGTCTACATGGCAGCGGTTGAAAAGGGCGTGCGTCAGGCGCTGGAGGACGGCGTTGTCGGCGGCTTCCCGGTGCATGACCTGCGCGTCATCGTTCATGACGGCAAGTCGCACGCGGTTGACAGCAAGGATATCGCCTTTTTTGCCGCCGGCCGTAAAGCCACGATCGAGGCCATCCGGGAGGCATCACCGATCATTCTGGAGCCGGTAGTCGACATCGAAATTCTGGCTCCGGACGCCGCCATCGGCGATCTTACCGGAGACCTTTCCAGCAAGCGTGGTCAGGTGACCGGTACTCAGCCACGCGGCGTTGGCAGCATGTCGATCGGTGGCAAGGTTCCGCTCGCCGAGCTCGACGACTACCAGGGACGGCTCAAGTCGCTGACGGGTGGTCAGGGTTCCTACAGCATCAGATTTTCGCACTACGCTCCGGTACCGGCAGCCACCCAGCAGCAGTTGTCTTCGCAACATAAAACAGTTGGCCTGGAGGATGAATGATCGGTGCGCAGGCTGACGACTAAGCCATCATGAGCCGTCTATTTGATATGCCCAGTTGGGCTCTTACGCTGGCCCGCCGGGTATTGTATTTTTGGGTGCGCCCCACAGTATTTCCGGAGCACCCAAAGGAACTCGGCCTCGATCCGGCAAAACCGGTTTGCTACGTATTGCAGCACCACCATCTCTCGAACCTGCTGGTGCTCTTCCAGGAATCACAGCTTGCCGGCCTTCCTTCTGCTGAGGCGCGCATCAAGCTGAACGCTGTGAATTTCCCGCATTCCGTCTTCTTTCTGAACCGCAAACATTCACTCAACGCTACGGCACGGGAGCGCTACGCCCATTCTTCGCTGATGACCGCTTTGCTGCACGAAGCATTGGCGGTCAAGGGCCTTGATGTACAGATTGTCCCTGTCGTCATTCTCTGGGGACGTCGCCCGGACAAACAGGATTCCATCCTCAAAGCCCTTTTTTCGGAAACCTGGCGGCAACCCGGTGCGCTGCGCTGCCTGTTGACCATCCTGCTCAATGGACGGAACGTGCTGGTTCGATTCAACGCACCGATTTCCCTGCGAGCGTTTTCCGGCGAAGGTCTCGACGAAGAACAGGCGCTGCGCAAGCTCTCCCGCGTGCTGCGCGTGCACTTTAGCCGCCAGCGACAGATGGCCATCGGACCGGATCTTTCGCACCGTAACACCCAGGTGGAAACACTGCTCGCGGCCCCGCTGGTGCGCTCGGCGATTACCGCCGAGGCCAGCACCCGCGCCATCTCGCTTGATCAAGCCGAGGTGCGTGCCCGAAGTTTCGCGCTGGAAATCGCTTCGGACTATTCCTACGGTACGGTACGCGCCCTCGAGCTGTTTCTTTCCTGGTTATGGACACGCCTTTATGACGGCATTGAAATCCACAATATTGATGTCGTCACGCAGATCGCGCCGAGTCATGGCATCGTCTATGTTCCGACGCATCGTAGCCATATCGACTATCTGCTGCTCTCCTATTCTCTTCACCGGCAGGGATTGACTCCGCCGCACATCGCCGCCGGTGCCAATCTGAACCTGCCGCTCGTTGGTCCGCTGTTGCGGCACAGTGGTGCCTTTTTCCTGCGCCGCAGTTTCAAGGGAGAGCCGCTTTATGCCGCTGTGTTCCACGAATATCTACATCTGATGCTGACCCGGGGCTTCCCGCTCGAGTACTTCATTGAGGGCGGGCGCAGCCGCAATGGAAGAACGCTCTCTCCCAAAGCCGGCATCCTCGGCATGACGGTTCGCAGTTTCATCCGCGAACATGCACGACCACTCGTTTTCATACCGGTCTACATCGGCTACGAGAAAATTGTCGAAGGCCGCACCTACCTTCGCGAATTGGCCGGCAAACCCAAGCAGAAAGAGTCACTATGGGACATTGTGAAGAGCATACGCCAGCTCAAACGCGTCTTCGGCAAGGTTCATATTAACTTTGGCAAACCGCTGGAGCTGGCCGATTTCCTCGAGTCCCATCGCCCTGGATGGTCCGGGGAAATTACAGATGAGTCAGGCGACTGGTCACGCCAAGCCACTCACGATGCGGCCACCGAACTTGCCGAGCGTCTGAATGCAGCGGCTGTAATCAATCCGGTCAATCTGATCGCCCTGACACTGTTGTCTACACCCCGGCACACGGCAGATGAACAGGTGCTGCATCGACTAGTGGAGCACTGTCAGGCGTTAGTCGCCGATGCCCCCTATGCGCCAGAAACGATTCCGTGCCCTCTGGATGCCATGCAGATTGTGGCTTACGTTGAACGGCTCGGAATCGCCGAGCGCATCCCGCATCCACTCGGTGATCTGATTCGCATACCGGAAGGGGAAGCGCCCTTGCTGGCCTACTTCCGCAACAATGTGCTGCATCTATTTGCCTTGCCGGCACTGATCGCCTGCCTGCTTAACCAAAATCGGCACCTCGGGGTACAGCGCCTGACCGACGCCGTTGCCGGTATTTACAACTTGCTGGAAAACGAGCTTTTCTTGCACTGGTGGCCAGCGCAAATTCCTGCCGTTAGCGAAGCCATTATCGAGGTGTTTGTCAAACGTGGTCTGCTTTACCGAAACGATGCCGGACGACTGTCTGCCCCTGCGCCAAACAGTCAGGAGTTCGACGAGTTGCGCTTGCTTGGGGAAATCCTTCGTCCGATACTCGAACGCCACTTTCTCACGCTGGCGCTGCTGCAACATGGCGGTTCAGGTCAGCGAACGCGACTAACCCTGGAAAACAATTGCCATCTGCTGGCTCAGCGTATGGCGCTGCTCTACGAATTCAATACGCCGGAATCTTCCGAGAAAACGACGTTCTCGGCGCTCATTGCCAACTTTATAGATGCCAATCTGCTGCGCGAGGATGAAAACGGGCTGTTGCATTTTGACCAGCGCATCAGCACTGCGCTGGCACACGCCGAACTGGTGCTCCCGGCCGAAGCCAGACAGGCCATCCGGCGCATGGCTAGCGCAAATCGGGTGAATTAGGCGCTGGAACGGGTGTTACGGCGTGCGGCCTGCTCCAGGCGCTCCTTCTCGGCCAGCACCTTGCTTGCATAACTTCCCTCAGAGTCTGAAGAGCCAGCATAGGACTGTAGACCGGCGACCAGCCCACCGCGTCGGTGAATCGCTTCCTCAAGAACATGAACCCCAACCCTGATGTTTATTTCCGGATCGAGCAACGGGTTATCCCCCGCCCCCTCCGGCACCTTGTCCATATGGAAGCGCGGAATGATCTGCATCAGTCCCTGGGCGCCCATGGCGCTCTCGGCAAACGGGTTGAACCTCGATTCAATACCGATGACGGCTACGATGAGTAACGGATCAATGCGCCGCTCCTTCCCGATCAATTGAGCGACCTCGAAAACCGGAATCAAGGCCTCCGGGGACACTCGATAACGACGCGCCACATTGTCGAGAGCGCCTTGCATGCGTGGCGAAAGGACGATCTCAGCAGGCTCTGCTTCTGCGCTTTCCTCGGGCGGTTCAGCCGTAACAGAAGAATCGGCCAAGGCAGATTTAATCAACTCGTCAAATTGTGTATTTTTGGCAAAAACGTTGATGATACCGAGGACGAGCAGAACACCGGCGATCATCAAGCTGTGCTTGATAAGATACAAGGCGGCATCTGGACTTCGCGCCATTGATTGTTTGAGCGTCATCGTTGCAGACATGCTCACTCTCCTTCACTGTTGTTGTCGCTTAAGCTAAATCATCGTGCGACAAGCGGTTTTAGGCGGGTGTAGAGCCCAAGGGCACGGTAAGGATTACCGCAGGGCGGATACTTCTACATAAATCAAACGCTAATTTTTTGAGCAGCAAGGAAAACAGAAGTTCCCTGCCGCAGATGCACTACGCAAGTGCGCTCAAGTGCA
>JAYSZS010000137.1:0-4944 GCA_043737935.1 Propionivibrio sp.
TCCACGCACTCACCCTGACTTTCCAGGGAAAGACTCCTCAGCCCAAGTTCGCCTGAAGCCCGCCCGCCCCGCCCGGGATGGGTACCTGAGCAGTTACGATAAAAGAAAGCTTAATCAGAAACTGACCAGCGCTCGCTCTGGTCGAGAGCGATCGGTTACGCAAAACACGGGCACGCTACGCAGGTAACCCGCGCCCGCAGCGGTTCGTCGAATTTGACCTCGCGACCGATTTCAGCGGCCAATCTCTGCCAGAAGCATGGCGACCATACGTTCGGCTTGATGCAGGTAGCCGCTACCGAACAGGTTGAGATGGTTGAGGACGTGATAAAGGTTGTACAGCGTTTTGCGCTGTTCAAAGCCGTCGGCCAGTGACCAGCTCTGGCGATAGGCGGCATAAAAACTGTCGGGGAAGCCGCCGAACAGCTCGCTCATCGCCAGATCGGCCTCGCGGTCGCCGTAATACACTGCCGGATCGTATAGCGCCAGCACGCCCGACTCGTCCAGCGCTGTGTTGCCATGCCACAGATCGCCGTGAAGCAGGCTGATGCTCGGCTGGTAGTCTACGAAAAATGCTGGCAGTTTCTCCGCCAGACGCTCGCCGTCGGCGGTGAGTTTTCCCTTGTATCCTTTGCGTCTGGCCAGTTCAAGCTGAGGCAGTAGACGCTGGCGCGCGAAGAAGAGCGGCCAGTTGCGCTCTACGCCATTGTGCTGAGGGGTGCTTCCGATGAAGTTGTTGCGATGCCAGCCAAACCGGTCTCCCTTGATTCGATGCAATTCGGCCAATGCACGAGCTGCGCTGGTTCCGCTGTCGCGTTCGCGCAGGGGCTGCAGATTCAGATGTTCGAGAACGAGATAGGCTTGCCGGTCGCTGACGCCATGCGCAATGACGCGCGGCACGCGCAGGGCAGGGCAGGCGCTCAGCGCGCTCAGGCCGTCCGCTTCGGCCTCGAACAGGTCATGGAGATCGGCGCTGTTGAGTTTGACGAACCAGCGTGCGCTCTCGGTCTGCGCAATGACTGTGCGTGAAATCGAACCGCCGCCAATATTGGCAACCTTCTGTATTTTACAGGGCGATCCGCTGAATTGGCTGATCGCCTGGTTCAGGGTTTGGCAAAGGCTGGAATCCAGCGGGATTTCGCTGTAGCTCACGGTGGTCTCGTCTGATTCGTTTATTTTTTCGGATACATCCCTGTTGATTCCCGCCGCTTGGGGTTCGCCTCAAGAAAGCTAATCAGGGTTTGAGCAGTTCAATCAATTCGCTCTGCGCGCAGCGTGGTTTGTCGGGCGAACCACGGCGCAGATGGTAACTGCCGTTGGCATCCATCTCCCAGGCCTGCTGGTTGTCGGTCAGATAGATTTGCAAGCCTTCGGTGATGACCCGGCGTTTGAGCTTCTTGTCGAGTATCGGGAAGGCGAGCTCGATGCGGCGGAAAAAGTTGCGCTCCATCCAGTCGGCGCTTGAGAGATACACTTTCTCCTCGCCGCCCGCGTAAAAATAGAACACGCGATGATGTTCAAGCAGGCGACCGATAATTGAGCGAACGCGAATGTTCTCCGACAAACCCTTGATTCCAGGCTTTAGCGCACAAACGCCGCGCACGATCAGGTCTATTTTTACGCCAGCTTGCGACGCCTCGTACAGCGCGCTGATGGTTTCGGGTTCAAGCAGTGAATTCAATTTGGCAATGATGCGTGAGCGCTGGCCGGCAACGGCGGCAGCGGCCTCTACTTTAATCGCGGCAAGGATGTTCTGCTGCAACGAGAAGGGGGCCTGCCAGAGATGCTTCAGGGTCTGGGCGCGACCCAGTCCGGTGAGCTGCTTAAACACCTCATTGACATCGGCACAGATCTCCTCATTGCTGGTCAGCAGCCCGAAATCGGAGTACAGACGTGCCGTTTTCGGATGGTAGTTGCCGGTCCCCAGATGCACATAGCGCCGCAGCAGGCTGCCGGTTTTTCCTTCTTCACGACGAACGATCATCAGCATCTTGGCGTGCGTCTTGTAGCCCACGACGCCATAGACGACGTGGGCGCCAACCTCCTCCAGTTTGGTTGCCCAGCCGATATTGGCCTCCTCGTCAAAGCGCGCCATCAACTCGACGACCACGGTGACCTCTTTGCCGTTCTGCGCTGCGTGCAGCAGCGATTGCATCAGCACGGAGTCGGTTCCAGTACGGTAAACCGTCATCTTGATCGCCACCACGTGCGGGTCGCTCGTGGCCTGGTCGATCAGCGAGATGACCGGCGTAAAACTCTGGTAGGGATGATGCAGCAGGACATCGTTGGCGCGAATATCAGCAAAAACGATTTGCCCTTTGTGCAGCGACTTGGGAAAACCGGGTCTGAATGGAGCGAACTTGAGATCGTCGCGGGCGACCCAATCGGGTACTTGCATCAGCCGAACCAGGTTAACCGGACCAGCAACGCGATAGAGATCGGTCTCCCCCAGGTTGAACTGGGAAAGCAGGAAATCGGTCATGACCTCCGAACAATTATCCGCAACCTCCAGCCGCACGCCATCGCCAAAGTGCCGCTGCGGCAGTTCGCCCTGAATTTTGGTGCGCAGGTTCTTGACCTCTTCTTCATCGACGAAGAGGTCGCTATTGCGTGTGACGCGAAACTGGTAACAACCGATTACGTTCATGCCGGAGAACAGTTCGCCGACGAAAGCGTGCAGTACGGAGGAGAAAAAGACGAAAGCGTACTCGCAGTCGCAGAGTTCCTGCGGCAGACGAATGACGCGCGGCAGAACCCGGGGGGCTTGCACGATGGCGGCGCCGGAGCTGCGACCGAAGGCGTCCTTGCCATCGAGTTCAATAGCGAAATTAAGGCTCTTGTTAAGCACGCGCGGGAAGGGGTGCGAGGGATCAAGACCGATCGGGGTCAGCACCGGCATGACTTCGCGGGAAAAATAGTCCTTGATCCACTGTCGTTGCCCGGTGGTCCATGCCGAGCGCCGCAGAAAGTGGATGCTCTGCTCGGCAAACCTGGGCAGGATTTCATCGTTGAGCAAGGCATATTGCTCTTCAACCAGCGAGTGTGCTTCGTCACTGACCAGACGGTAAGCGGCGCGAGCGGTCAGGCCGTCGGTGGTGACCGCAACCGAGTTGAGCTTGAGTTGTTCCTTGAGGCCGGCGACACGGATTTCGAAAAATTCGTCGAGATTGCTGCTGACGATGCACAGAAAACGCAGACGTTCGAGCAGCGGTGTGAGCGGGTTTTTGGCCTGCGACAGAACCCGGCGGTTGAATGCCAGGATACCCAGCTCACGATTCAGAAAGTTTTCAGAGGGGAGGTGCGCGGCGCTGACCGGCGCGATATCTGTGCGAGGAATCATGGCTTCATTGAATCAGGAATGGATGAGTGATGCAAGGATGTGATTCTAGGAAGACATGGCTTCCTTGCTCAAACGTTCGCGCCAATGCCTCCGGTCCATTGCAGCGCAGTTGGCAGTGTTAAAATGTCTGTCGATAAAAACAAGCGATGACAGGGTGAGCAGACTATGGGTTACGAACAGATCGCTGCGGTTGATCTTGGCTCCAACAGTTTCCGTTTGCAGATCGGGCGTGTAGTTGACGACCAGATTTACCCGCTCGATACGCTGAAGGAGCCGGTTCGTCTGGCTTCCGGGCTGACTCGTGAAAAATACCTCAATGAAGTCGCTCAGCAGCGTGCGCTGGAGACCTTGTGTCGATTTGGCGAGCGTTTGCGAGGTTTTCAGCCTGACGCGGTGCGTGTGGTGGCGACCAATACCCTGCGCGTGGCCAAGAATGCCCGAGCATTTATCCCTCACGCCGAGGCCGCACTCGGTTTCCCGATTGAAGTCATCGGTGGGCGCGAGGAAGCCCGCCTGATTTATATCGGGGTAGCACATACACTGCCACTCGACAAAAACAAGCGCCTAGTCGTCGATATCGGCGGTGGCTCGACCGAATTCATTATCGGTAAAAAACTCGATCCTCTGGTTATGGAGTCGCTGTTCATGGGCTGCGTCAGTTATACATTGCGCTTCTTCCCGGATGGCAAGGTGGATAAAAAGCGTTTCAGCGAGGCCGAAGTGTCGGCCGCCCGTGAAATTCAGACGATCGCCCAGGATTACCGTCGTCTCGGCTGGACTGAAGCGGTCGGTTCTTCGGGCACCGCGCGCGCCATTGCCGATCTGCTCGAAGGCAACGGATTGAATCCCGACGGGCTCAGCGGCATTACCCACGAGGGTCTGACCAGACTGCGCACAATGATCATTCGCGCCGGTTCGGCGTCTGAACTGAAGCTTGCGGGACTAAGCAGCGAGCGTCTCCCGGTTTTTGCCGGTGGGCTGGCGATCATGTCGGCGATCTTCACCGAACTGCGTATCGAGCGCATGACCTATTCCGATGGGGCCTTGCGCCTCGGCGTGCTCTACGACCTGCTTGGGCGCTTTCATCATCAGGACATGCGTGATGCGACGGTGAACCAGTTCATGCGGCGTTATCAGGTGGATGCCCGTCAGGCCGGGCGTGTCAGCCTGACTGCGCTCGATTTTCTCGGACAGTTGATCCGCGTCGATTCGACCGAACACGAGAGCGATGTTCGCTTTCTGCGCTGGGCTGTGGCGCTGCATGAAATCGGGATATCGATTGCGCATGGTGGTTTTCACAAACATGGGGCCTACATCGTCAGCTTTGCCGATATGCCGGGATTTTCAAAGAAGGATCAGGAACGCCTCGCGCAACTCTTGCTTGGGCAACGTGGCAAGCTGGAAAAGCTTCCTTCAGCGCCGTCCGCTGACCCGATCTGGCGACTTGTATTCTGTCTTCGGCTGGCCGCGCTGTTGCACCGCTCGCGTGATGATGAGCCATTGCCGCCGATCCTCGTCCAGCAACTGGATGGCGGATTTCAGCTTGAACTTCCCGCCGACTGGTTGCTCGCCAACCCGCTCAGTGCCGCGGCGCTAGCTGATGAAAG
>JAYSZS010000138.1:0-4936 GCA_043737935.1 Propionivibrio sp.
GACGATCCGCCTGCGCCTGTCGCGCAATGCCCCGGTCAAGGACGGCAAACCCTTCGCTCACTGTCCCGCTATCACCGCGAGCATCCGTTCATCTTCCAGCACAACGGTCAGGAATCGCGAGTCGACTACGTGCTCGGCGATTCGAATTCCGGCATGTTCGGCGGCAATTCCAACTGGCGGGGCCCAGTCTGGATGCCAGTCAACTTCCTCCTTACGTCTCGCTGTTGCGGCTTTACGCCTATTACGGTGACGAGTTCACCGTCGAGTGCCCCACCGGCTCCGGGCAGCAGCGTACGCTGTTCGAGGTTGCCCAGGAACTTGGCGAACGGCTGACCCGCCTCTTCCTGAACGAACCTGCAACCGGCTCAGCCGATCTAGGCCGGCGGCCGGTCAATGGTGCAAGTGACAAGTTCCGGAGTGACCCGCACTGGCGCGATCTGGTTCTTTTCTACGAATACTTCAACGGCGACAATGGCGCCGGTATCGGCGCCAGCCACCAGTCCGGCTGGACGGGTTGCGTGGCGCGGATCATTCAGTTGATGGGCATGCTGACCAAGGAGGCGATACTTCGCCCCGGTGCCGAGCAGGCAATCATGAAAGCCGCTCGGGGCAAGATATAGTTGTTGCAGGTCTGGGAGTTATTAGCAGGGTGGTGGACAGACCTGAAAGGCAACGCGCAGGCCAATGACATGCATTGTTCTATGCTGATCGAGTGAGCGGTTTGCCGACGACAAGATTTGGCACTGCAATTTCAGCCTGTTGTAAAGCAATCCGGCCACGTGCGTTTCGAGCAGAAAAATATCTCTTTCGAAGGGCAGACCGAGCTTCCCGTCAGCAAAGGTTTTCGTCAATTTACTGCTGCGAGGTATTAAGCCACGCTGTAGCCGACTGCCGCGCCTTCGGTCTTGAGTGCCGCGATAATGGCAACGGACAATTAGACCTTGGCTTTCATCGACGCACAATAATAAACAATGTCTGAATCACTCTCTCAGCGAAATTCCAGTCGTACTTCTGGCACCTTGCCCGCCGGGCGAGAGATCGTCTTGAGTCGACAAAAACACGCTTTATCCATTTTTCCCTAAGCTTTCCGGTGCTGTAGCCAGCCGAAAAAAAGCGGCAACAGCGAGACAACGATGATCCCCAGAATGACTGCCGTCAAGTTCTGCTGCACCCACGGCAGGTTACCGAAAAAATAACCGGCCAGTGTCAGCGAGCCGACCCAGGTAAATGCTCCGATCAGATTGAAGAAGGTGAAGCGCGAATAGCTCATCGCGCCGATGCCGGCGACGAAGGGCGCAAAGGTGCGGAACAGCGGCAGGAAGCGCGAAAGGACCAGCGTCTTGCCGCCGTGTTTCTCATAGAAGGCGTGCGTCTTTTCCAGCGCCACCTTGTTAAACAAGCGTGAACTTTCCCAGTTGAAAACCTTTGGCCCCAGATAGCGGCCGATCTGATAATTGAGCATGTTGCCCAGCACTGCCGCCGCGATCAGCACGGCGTTCAGCATGCCAATATCCATGCCGCCCAGCGCGGCCAGCGCGCCGGCGACGAAGAGCAGCGAATCACCGGGCAGGAAGGGGGTCACGACAAAGCCCGTTTCGCTGAAAATGATGGCGAAGAGAATCGCGTAGATCCAGATTCCATACTGTTGCACCAGCACGGCGAGATGTTTATCCAAGTGCAGGATGATGTCGATAAAGGTGGCAAGGTATTCCATGTTGGCAGTCACTCAGGGCAAAGCCGCGATTCTACCGGAAGCTTGCCCGGTATAATCCTGTCCATGCTTGAATCAGACGTTCTCACGCCGAAAATCCACTTGCTGCCCGATCTTCTGATCAGCCAGATCGCTGCCGGCGAGGCGGTCGAACGCCCCGCCTCCGTACTCAAGGAGTTGCTTGAAAACGCCCTCGATGCTGGCAGTTCGAGCATCCACATCCAGCTCGAAGAAGGCGGGGTCAAGCTGATCCGTGTCAGCGACGACGGCAGCGGTATCGCTCGCGACGAACTGGTGCTGGCGCTCACTCGTCATGCCACGTCGAAGATTGCCTCGCTCGACGATCTCGAACGTGTCGCTACACTCGGCTTTCGCGGCGAAGCGCTTGCTTCGGTGGCCGCCGTGGCGCGCGTCACGCTGACCAGCCGCGAGGCCGAGTCGGGAGCAAAGTCCACTCACGCCTGGCGGCTCAACGCCGGGCCGGGCGCGGTGCCGGAACCCGCTGCCCTTGCTGTTGGAACGTTGGTCGAAGTACGCGATCTGTATTACAACACGCCGGCACGGCGAAAGTTTCTCAAGTCCGAGGCCACCGAGTTCGCACATTGTGCGGAAGCCGTCAAACGCATCGCACTGGCGCACCCGGACGTCGCCTTTACTCTCTCGCACAAAGGGCGCGTCAGCCTGCATTTGCCGAATGGCGATGCGCGCCGCCGCGCCGGCGCCATACTCGGTGACGATTTTTTGGCCGGATCGCGTGCTGTTGATACTGGAATGATCGGCGCCAGTGGCGGCGGCGCGGAAACAGGACAAAACGAACAAAACGAACAAAGCAACCGCGGCCTGCGCGTATTCGGCCATTGCGCCCTGCCCGCCCATTCACGGGCGCGCAGCGATTCCCAATACTGCTACGTCAATGGCCGCTTTGTGCGCGACAAGTTGCTTAGCCATGCGCTGCGCGAGGCCTATCAGGACTTGCTGCATGGCAGCCGTTATCCCGCCTATTGTATTTTCCTCGAAGTCGATCCGACGAGCGTCGACGTCAACGTGCATCCGGCAAAAACCGAAGTCCGTTTCCGCGACGGGCGCGCCGTCCATCAGTTCGTCTTTCACGCGGTGCAGCGAACACTTTCCGGTTCGCTGGCCAAGGAGCCTGCAGCGACTTCCGCAGGTGTCGAAACTGCGGCCCGCCCGTCATTTGGCCACTGGGCGCCGCGCCAAGAATCGCTGCGTGTCGGCGAACCGGCGGTGGCAGCCTACCTGGCCTTCGCCCAGTCGGCCAATTCAATACCATCGGTGCCGGGCAGCTTATCCGCGCTGCCCTCCGCACCCGCACACGGCGAGGCACCGCCACTCGGTTATGCACTGGCCCAACTGCATGGCGTTTACATCCTCTCCCAGAACGCGCAGGGGCTTATCGTCGTCGACATGCACGCGGCACACGAGCGCATCCTCTACGAGAAACTCAAGAACGCGCTCGACGCTCGTCAGGTGGCGACGCAGGCGCTGCTCATTCCCGCCATTTTCAACGCCGAAGCGCTTGAAGTGGCAGCCGCCGAAGAACATCTTGAAGCATTGCACGAACTCGGCTTCGACCTCGCGCTCATCGGCCCCGCACAACTCGCCGTGCGTGCCGTACCCGTACTCCTGCAGGCCGCCGATCCGGCTGATCTGGCCCGCTCGC
Source organism: Propionivibrio sp. (assembly GCA_043737935.1). Classification (GTDB taxonomy): domain Bacteria; phylum Pseudomonadota; class Gammaproteobacteria; order Burkholderiales; family Rhodocyclaceae; genus Propionivibrio. The sequence continues at coordinate 3,393 of JAYSZS010000138.1, forward strand.
TACTCGGTGAACTACGCGAACACGGCATCACGCAACTGATGGCGGCACGACGTAACGAACTGCTCGCCACTATGGCCTGCCACGGCGCGGTGCGCGCAAGGCGCCTGTTGTCGATTCCGGAGATGAATGCCCTGCTGCGCCAGATGGAAGAAACCGAACGCGCCGACCAATGCAACCACGGTCGACCAACCTGGACGCAGGTGTCGATGGACGAGCTTGATCGCCTCTTTCAGCGCGGTCGATGATCGCGACACGAGCGCTACCTCCGGCCATTCTGCTGATGGGACCCACGGCCAGCGGAAAAACGGCGGTGGCGATTGAACTGGCGCGTCACTTTCCTGTGGAGCTGATCAGCGTCGATTCGGCGCAGGTCTTCCGTGACATGACGATCGGCACGGCCAAACCCGCTGCCGCTACGCTCAGGGATTTCCCGCATCATTTGATTGACCTGATCAGTCCCGAGGAAGCCTACTCGGCGGCACGCTTTCGCAACGATGCGCTGGTAGCGATGGCTGGGGTCACCGCGCGCGGTAAGATACCGCTGCTAGTTGGCGGCACCATGCTCTACTTTAAGTCGCTGCTCGACGGGCTCGCCGAACTGCCGCAGGCCTGCCCGGAAACCCGCACCCGTATTGACGCGCAGGCCAGCGCTGAGGGCTGGCCTGCGGTGCATGCGGAGCTGGCCAGGGTCGATCCGGAAACGGCTGCCCGCCTGCATCCGGGCGATGCGCAGCGCATTCAACGCGCACTGGAAGTCTTTCGCCGCTCGGGACAATCAATGTCGTCACTGCTCGCCGCCGGCAGGAATCAGTTGCCGCACTACAACTTCCAGCTACTTGGTCTGCTGCCATCCGAACGTAGCGTGCTGCACGCACGCATCGCCGAGCGCTACGACGCCATGCTTGCTTCCGGGCTGGAGGCTGAGGTTGAGATGCTGCGCGCGAAATACCGCTTGAATCCAGCGCTACCGTCGATGCGCTGCGTGGGTTATCGACAGATATGGGAGGTGCAGGATGGTCTGGCGCCGCGAGCAGAAATGCGCGAGCGCGGCATTTACGCCACGCGCCAATTGGCCAAACGCCAGATCACCTGGCTGAGCAACACGCTGAAGCCGGAGATTTTCGATTGTCTGGCGCCAGACCGGCTCGAAAAGATCACCAGAAAAGTAGGCAACCTGCTTGTTCAGGATGACTCTTGATTCCCGTCCGCAGGAGCCATTGAGGCATCAAAAAACCTGGAACAATTGCGCCCGTCATGCTTAGCGCGATACATCGCGGCATCGGCATTTCTGAGCAACAGATCCACTTCCTCGCCATGCTGGGGAAAAATGGTGATGCCAATGCTCGCAGAAATGTTGATCACAAGCTGATTGATGCTGAAAGGCTGACTGAGTGTATCAAGGATTTTATCGGCAACGATGCTGGCATCCTGCTCGGTATTGACGCGCTGCAAGAGGATCACGAATTCATCGCCACCGAGGCGTGATACGGTATCGGACTGACGCGTCACAACCTCGCTCAGGCGTCTCGCCACCTCCTTCAATA
>JAYSZS010000139.1:0-4931 GCA_043737935.1 Propionivibrio sp.
AGGGTAGGTTCGACCAGGCCGGGTGAAATGGCCGCGCAGTTGAGTGCAAAAAAAGGCTTGTCGCGGCGTTTCGTATCCTTGTGCAGGCAAGTGCTGGCGACGATTTCCTTGCCGCAACCCGACTCGCCTTCGATCAGAACCGGGAAAGGTGAATCGGCGTATTGCTGCAACTGCAACTTCATTTTCTGGATTGCCGGGCTGTTGCCGATCAGCGGCGACGCCGAAAGTCCCGGTGTGTATTTTTCGGCCAGTGCGCGATACCCCAGTGCCCGCTGCAGAACCTGGTGCAATTCGGCGGGTTTGCACGGTTTGTCCACGAAATCGATGGCCCCCAGAGTGCGGGCATGGCGGGCATTGCCGGCATCGCTCTGGCCGGAGAGGACAACGATCTTGGTTTCCGGAGACAGCTTCAGCAGATCCGAAATCAGCGCGAATCCCTCGTCAGGACGGTGGGGCAGCGGCGGCAGGCCAAGGTCGATCAGCGCAAGTTGCGGGCTACGGCGCAGTTGTCGAAGCAGTTGGGCGCAGTGCGCTCGCGAGTGGCTGGTGATCACTTCGAACACCGGGCTCATGGCAAAGCTCAGCGTGTCGGAAATCAGCGGGTCATCGTCAACGATGAGCAGCAGCGGGGTTTCAGGTAAATTGGTTTCCGGGGCGGTAGTCATTGATGGGATGTCATCGATCCGGCAAAAGGGTCACTATATTATTTCACAATTACCTGAGCTTCCTGGAAATACGCTCGGCGAGGCTGCTGTTATATCAGTGAGTTCAGGGAGTTGCTGAAGCGGGGGTGCGGGTGACTATTCCCGCCAGGCACCGGATCGCGAAGCCAACATCATAACGCACGCAAAATGGATGCTACCCGACGCCAACTGATCATGCAACGCTGGAACGCGATTGGGCATGAATCGCTACCTTCGGCCAAGGGCGAGGTTGGCATGCTGACGCCGGTGCGCAAGTTATCCAACCGGCGGCATGGAGGCGCATCGTGGAATCTGTGGATTCGGCGTCGCTGGGCGTGGTATTGAGGGAGGGATGTCTCAAATCATCTGCCAGCGATCAAAGGTCGCCGCCTCGCCGTGGCACACGCCTTCTTTGTCAATCAGGTTCCATACCACCGCCTGTTCGATGCGAAAGCGCTGGCCACTCGCCGAGATTCGCACTCCTGCATAATCGTCGATAAAGCCGTCACGACGGACTCGTTCGAGCAATCGTGACCGCTCCTCCCGCACCAGCGGCTCGGCGGAGTAGCGAGAAGGCAGGTGGGTAAAGCCGGCAAAGTCCATGGCAAAGACTTCAAGCGCCAGCCGGTTGCCGTAAAAAAATACCGGATCGGCCTCGCTGCCATGCGCGACGATCACGCACGGCGCGTTCCACAGGCGTTCGTGCGTGGGGTCGTTGAGCAGCGGCCGCCCGGTCAGGCGCAGGAAACTGTCGGCGATCAGCACCAGCCGGCGCTGCAGTTGTTCGTCGACATCGGGTGGGTCCATGGCGCCAGCCCTGCTCAGGAACTGAACTGCCTGGCGTAGGATTTGACCAGCGGCCACTGTCGACGGCTGACCGGGAGTTTATCCGGGATGCCGCGCAGCAGCGCCTGCCACTGCGTCTCGGCATCGTCGGTGGCGCTTTTCTCAAAGCCGGCAATCGCCTCCCTGGAGACCAGTGCACTGCGGTGCAGGCGTATGAAACGCTCGGAGAACTCCTGCTCAAGATGCGTCAGCGATTCGTCGAGCAGGTATTCCCGGCTGGCAGTGCGCGCCGTCACGTATTTGAGGTCGGCCTTGAGGTAGAGGATTTCCGGTAGCGGGATCAGCAACAGCCGACCCCGTTCGTGGCAGGACAGATGCGTGCGTGCGCGCTGCTGGATTTGCGCCAGAACCTGCGGCGCCACAGTCGGGCGGCTGTGCCGTACCTTGTGCAGGGCCGCCGCCAGCCGCTGCGCGCGCACCGGCTTGACCAGATAGTCGATAGCGTTGAGTTCGAACGCCTGCACCGCATAAGCGTCAAAGGCCGTAACAAAGATGATGACGGGAGGATGTTCGAGTTGTTCGAGGTGCCGCGCCAGTTCGATGCCGTCCATCTTCGGCATGCGGATATCGACCAACGCCACATCCAAATCCACGGCCAATCCCTCAATGACCGCTATCGCCAGCAGTCCGTTGGCCGCCTCGGCGACCACGGCGTTCGGTACCTCAGTCGCCACGTCGGCCAGCAGATCCCGCAGACGCTGGCGCGCAGGCGCTTCGTCGTCAACAATCATCACGGAAAGTGTCGTCACTGATTTGCACTCCGGCAAGGTAAAACGATATGCACACGGTATTCGTGCAGACCATTGGCGAGCGTCACCTCGTTCGTTTCCAGACGCGCCTCGAGATCATAATGCAGCGCCAGTCGCTCACGGATATTGGCCAGCGCCATGTGATTGCCAGCCTGCCCTGCGTAACGTCCGGGGCACGGATTGACCAGATCGATGTGCAGTTCGTCGCCGTTCCGGGTAAAGCCGATGCGCACCGTACCGGCTTCGCCTGATGGTTCGATGCCATGATAGACGGCATTTTCCAGCAGGGGCTGCAGCATCAGTGGCGGCACCTTGAGATCGGCCGGTACCGCGGCGATTTCCCACTCGACGTTGAGCCGATCACCCAGGCGCAGCTTTTCCAGATTGAGATACTGGCGACAGAGGGCAATCTCGTCGGCGAGCGGCAACAAATCGCGATGATCGCGCATCAGCGCGCGAAACAGCTCAGCCAGTTCCTCAAGCGCTGTTTCGGCGCGTCTAGGTTCGGAACGGATCAGGGAGAGTACGGCGTTCAGGCTGTTGAACAGGAAATGCGGGCGAATGCGCGCAGTCAGCGCCTGCAGACGCGCTTCGGCCAGTGCCGGTGAAAAGGCTTTGGCGCGCAAGGCAAAATACATCAGCAGGGTGGCGGCCAGCAGCCCGCCCAACAATGCGGCTCGCATCAGGCGCGGCCAGCCGCCTTCATCGATTCCCATGAAGCGCCAGAAATCGAGTAACAGGGCGGACGAAACAGCGGCCAGAAGGATCACCACAGTCTGCTCGAGCCACGGCCACAAACGGCATAACACCTTGCCGAGCAACGCCAGTAACGCCAGATTGAAAAGCAGCAAGGGCTGCACCCAGGCTGCCATATCGACATAGCGCTGCATCCAGTCGCCGATTCCCGTGCTCTGCACCAGCGCCGCCGCCAGGGCAATCAGGTTTACGCCGAGCAGGATGCGTAGCATGACACCGAAATTACGGAAGTCCGGCAGCGACCGCAGGCGCGCCGGGTTTTGCTTTATACTTGGCATAGGGTGGTCGTGGTGCCTGTCAGGGTTCCATAGGCCATTCTAGCCCACGAACTTTCTTTCATCATGAACCCAGCGCAACCTCCTTCGTCGACACCCTCTGCACAATACACCTGGGCCGCCCGCTTCAGCGAACCGATGTCCGATCTGGTCAAGCGCTATACGGCTTCGGTGGGCTTCGACCGGCGCCTGTGGCGTCAGGACATTCGCGCCTCGCTCGCGCATGCGCGCATGCTCGCCCGGCAAGGCATCATTGCGCCAGAAGATCTCGCCGACATTCAGCGCGGAATGGCGCAGATCGTCAGCGAAATCGAAGCGGCCACCTTTGTCTGGTCTCTTGACCTCGAAGACGTTCATCTCAACATCGAAAAACGCCTGACCACGCTCGTCGGCGATGCCGGCAAGCGCCTGCACACCGGACGTTCGCGCAACGATCAGGTGGCGGTCGATATCCGGCTCTTTCTGCGCGACTCGATCGACGACATTATCGGCCTGCTCGGTCAGTTCCAGAGCAATCTGCTCGATCTCGCCGAACGCGAAGCGGCGACGCCGATGCCGGGCTTCACCCACTTGCAGGTGGCGCAGCCGATCACCTTCGGCCATCACCTGCTGGCCTGGTACGAGATGTCGCGACGCGATGCCGAGCGCTTTGCCGACGTACGCCGGCGTACCAACCGTCTGCCGCTCGGCGCGGCCGCGCTGGCCGGAACGAGCTACCCAATTGACCGTGAATTCGTCGCCGCTGAACTCGGTTTCGAGGGCCTCTGCGAAAACTCGCTCGACGCTGTTTCCGACCGCGATTTCGCCATCGAATTCTGCGCTGCCAGCGCCCTGATGATGATGCACTTCTCACGCATGTCCGAAGAACTGGTGCTGTGGATGAACCCGCGCTTCGCTTTCGTGAAGATCGCCGATCGCTTCTGCACCGGCAGCTCGATCATGCCGCAAAAGAAAAATCCCGACGTACCCGAACTGGCGCGCGGCAAGACCGGCCGTATCTTCGGCCATCTGACGGCACTGCTGACGCTGATGAAGGGGCAGCCGCTGGCCTACAACAAGGACAATCAGGAAGACAAGGAACCGCTGTTCGACACCGTCGACACGGTAACCGACACGTTGCGCATCTATGCCGACATGATTACCGGCATCACGGCCCGCCCCGACAACATGCGCGATGCGCTGCGCCAGGGCTTTGCCACAGCTACCGATCTGGCCGATTATCTGACGCGCAAGGGTCTGCCTTTCCGCGATGCCCATAAGGCGGTCGGGCTGGCCGTGCGCCGTGCCGAGGAACTCGGTATCGATTTGCCGCAACTCTCGCTTGCCGAACTGCAAGGTTTTTCTCCGCTCATTGGCGACGACATCTTTGCCCTGCTCACGGTCGAGGGTTCGTTGGCCGCGCGTAACCATATCGGCGGCACAGCCCCCGAGCAGGTTCGTGCCGCCATCGTGCGCGCCCGAAGTCGCCGGTAAGAGCGATATCCACACCGGTGCACCATGGATAAGATCGGCAAATACGAGCTGCATCGCGAGCTTGGCCGTGGCGCAACGGCGACGGTTTATCTTGGCAGTGACCCGTTTACGCAGCGCGAGGTGGCGATCAAGATCGCCTTCCCGGAAAT
>JAYSZS010000140.1:0-22421 GCA_043737935.1 Propionivibrio sp.
CCATAACGCATGACAAAAGGGCATCGTTTCGACGGTGCCCTTTTTATTTTAGATGTTTTTTCAACGTTCATCGCCCCGTTTCGCTGAGGCCTTATTCTGGCGATCTGCTACGTGTCATACAGAGGGTGTTTGCCAGGCCGCTGGCTTGGCTATGAGAATCATGTTCGCTCAGTGAGTCCCGCCAATGCCCGAAGACCTACCGGGCTGCCGGCGCGGCTGTAGACTGGCAATTTCAGTATCCACGTTCTTCAGAGTGTGTGCTTTGGAAAACGATTAAGGCTTTTTCGCTTCCGGATTGATGGTAATCCCACGCTGCTGGAGAGCATTCACCACAGCCTGTGCGTTCTTGTTTCCGCTGCCGGCCAACTGTTGCGTGCCGCTAGCCAGAGCATCAAGTTGGGTACGCATTTTCTGGGCATTCTGGTGGGTTTTTTCCTGATTGATTCGCAGGTTGGCCAGATTGGATCGCTCCTGGTAAAGCTGGATCGCCTGGAAACCAGACCAGAAGAGAACCGCCAGTGCGATCAATAGCATGGGAATAAATAAATTATTCTGCTTCTGTTCGCTCATGTCGATCACCGTGCCGGAGTGGGTGGGGTGTTAGCGGTGAAGGTGATGCCTTGCGCCGCCAGAAAATCCCGCAATTGTTTGTCGTTTTCCTTGGCCGCCAGTTCAGCCAGCGACTTGATCAAGGACTGGTACAGCGGCTCCAGTTGTAGTGAAGGTGACGCCCAGGTTGCCGGTATTGCTGCCCGGCGCGCCGGTATTGTAGTTACTGGCGCTGACACCAGCACCGGATAGACGCGCGTCGGTCAGATTGCCGCCATTCACATTGGTCTGGATCGCGCCGCGCAGTGCGGGGCGCGGTACGGCTGCGCCATTTCCTTAAAGTCCCGACGGCTCGCAACCGGGTGTGGGCTCTGGTCGACAGACGGGGGTATTTGCGCGAAGCGTCTCGGGCCTTCATCGCCTACCTGAGCGCAAACTGGCCTGGATGGAGCGGAAGCCGGCTGCCGGAGCCCCTGGCCACTTCTGTGCAAGCCGGACGCGCTGTCAAAGCGTCGGGCATTCACTTCGAGGTCAAGCCTTACGGCCACTTGCATTTCATCCAGGGGAAAGCGAACGGCGCAGTTGAGCTATTGTCCAGGCGCGAACGGGAAATTGCCGAATGCTATGCCCGAGGCGAGAGCTATTCGGCAATCGCCGTTAGCCTGTCGCTGTCGCCATCAACGGTGCGCAATCACATCGCCCACTGTTTTCGCAAGCTCGGGGTCAACAACAAGGTGGACTTGCGCGCCGGCTGGAAAGCAAGGTGTGACCTTCCAGCCGAGTCTGGAATGATATTTCGCGGGTATCCTCTTTTGCTGCCTTGAATGGAAGCCTGCGCTCGGGTCTATAATCCGTCGATCTGCCACTTGTCATGCAGGGGTCGTCATGCCGGTTACGAAATTGCAATCCACTTGTCGTTTGCTGTGCGGGCTTACCGCTGCCGCGCTATTCTGCGGGGCTGCCAGCGCCGCCGGGGTGCGCCAGTTTTCTCCGCAGGGACAGATCGATCAGCAGATTCGGGCGACGGTGGTTTTTACGGCGGACATGGTGCCGCTCGGACGGCCCGATGCGGCGCCGCCGTTCAGCGTCGATTGCGGCGAAGTCAAGGGCAAGGGCAACGGGCGGTGGGGCGATGCGCGGAGTTGGTCGTACACGCTGGAGCGCCCCTTGCAGCCCGGCGAACGCTGCGACTTCCGGCTCAAGTCCAGTCTCAAGGCAGCCAATGGCGAAGCCGTCACAGGCGAATCGAGCTATGCCATTTTCGCCCCCGGCCCGTGGCCGCGTTCGCTGACGCCGCGGCCGGGCGGGGTCATTGAGGAGGATCAGGCCTTCGTCATCGAAGCCAGCAGCGTGCTTAAGCGTGAGTCGGTCGAACGCAATGTGTGGTGCGAAGCCGACGGTGTGGGCAACCGCATCCCGGTGCGCATCCTCGACGATGCCACGCGCAACGCAATCCTCGCCACGCTGCATGTGGATGTTCAACCGGGCACTCTGGCCATCGCCTGCTCCGAACGTCTGCCGGCCGGGGTGAAAATGCAAGTGGTGTGGGGTAAGGGGGTTGAGGCTGAGAGCGGGGCAAAATCGAGCCGAAACGAGAGCTTCCCGTACATCGTCCGCGAACCGTTCCGCGCCAGTTTTACTTGCGAGCGCGAGAAGCCCGGCGCGCCGTGCTCGCCGCTTTCGGATATGCGTGTTGAATTTTCGGTGCCGGTCGATGCCAGGAAAGTTGCCGGTGCCCGACTGATTTCGCCCGAAGGGTCACGCTCGCCCACGCTACCGGATCAGGAGGGTAACCGCGAAAACACCGTTCGCGGCCTCACCTTCAAACGTCCGTTTGCGCAGAATGCCGAGCTGAAGATCGAGTTGCCTGCTGAAATCAAGGATGAGGCCGGTCGCCCCTTGAGCAATGCCGCAAGCTTCCCGCTCAAGGTACGTACCGGCACGCTGCCGCCACTGGCCAAATTCCCCGGAGCCTTCGGCATCGTCGAATTGAAAGAGGGTGGGGTTATCCCGGTGACCTTGCGCAACGTTGAGGACAAGCTGCCCGTCGCCAATCTGCAGATGCCGGCAGAAAATGCGCATCGCTTTGCCGCCCAGCGCCTGACCGACGATGCCGAAGTCATCGCGGCGATCAAGGCGCTGGCCCGATTCGAGCAGCAGACCCGCCAGCTCAGGATCGGGCAGGGCAAGGAGCAGCGCGACTACGAAGACCCGTTCTACGCCCGCGAACTGCCTTTCCTCAAGGGCAAGGCCGGGGTCGTCAGCCGCGAGTTGCCGAAGCCCGGCGGCAGCGCCGAGTTCGAGGTGGTCGGCATCCCCTTGCAAAAGCCCGGCTACCACATCGTTGAAATCGAAAGCCGGCTGCTCGGTGCCGCCCTGCTGTCGGCGCCGGCGCCGATGTATGTACGTACCTCGGTGCTGGTCACCAACCTCGCCGTGCACCTGAAGCGCGGCAAGGACAATGCGCTGGTCTGGGTGACGGCGCTCGATAGCGGCAAGCCGGTAAGCGACGCCGAGGTGCGCGTTTCGGATTGCGAGGGCAAATCGCTGTGGCAGGGGCGCAGCGACAATCAGGGGCGTGCGCCGGTCGATGTGGCGCTGCCCGAATCAAGTTGCAAGGAGGCCAGCTTCCTGTTCGCCAGCGCCCGCCTGGGCGACGACTACAGCTTTGTCCGTTCGGACTGGAACGAGGGCATTGAAGCCTGGCGTTTCGGCGTTGAAACCTGGGGCGAGTATGAAGCGCGCAAGATCCACACGATTTTCGATCGAACCCTGTTGCGTCCCGGACAAACGGTGTCGATGAAGCACATCGCACGCGAGCGCTACAGCCGTTCTTTCGCTTTCCCCGAGGTGCAGACGCTGCCCGGCGAACTGGTGATCCGCCACGAGGGCAGCGGCGACGAATTCCGCCAGCCGCTAAGCTGGGACAGCCGCGGGGTGGCAACCAGTCAATGGAAGATTCCGGAATCGGCCAAACGCGGTGCTTACCAGGTTGAACTGCGCAGTGCCGCGAATGGCCGGGGTGGCAGTGCCACTAGCGGAAGCTTCAAGGTTTCCGATTTCCGGCTACCGGTATTTACCGGCAGCGTGCAGGGCGTTGCGGGGCGCCTGGTAGCGCCGAAAGAGGTGCCGCTGGTGCTCGGCCTTTCCTTCCTCAACGGCGGCGCCGCCAAGGGCGCCCAAGTCGAGGTCTCGGCGACGCTGCGTCCGCGCTGGCCGGAGTACAAGGGCTATGACGGCTTCCACTTCCTGGTCGATTTTGACGAGCCAGGACGCTCGGCCTTTGCCGTCGATGACGGTCGCGAACGCGAGCAACTGATCGCCAGCCGCCTGCCGCTGACGCTCGATCAGGCCGGTGCCGGCAAACTCGCCGTGCCGCTGCCGGCCAGGGTCAGGGGGCCAAGCGAGCTTTACACCGAGATGACGTTTGCCGATCCGAACGGCGAGCTGCAAACCGTGCACGGTTCGGTTGAACTTGCGCCGGCCAGCGTGGTGGTCGGTATCCAGGTCCAGGACTGGGCGTCGGTCAAGGACAACGGCCGCGTCGAGATCGTCGTGCTCGACACCCAAGGCAAGCCAGTTGCCGATGCCCCGGTCAAGGTCAACGCCAAGCGTCGTATCGATTACAGTCACCGCAAGCGCATTGTCGGCGGCTTCTACGCCTATGAGAACCACACCGAGTTTTCGGATACGGGCGAAGTGTGCAAGGGGCGTACCGATGTGCGTGGCAAGTTTCTCTGTGAGCCGCGCAGTAATGAGCCGGGCAATATTTACCTGCTGGCCGAGACGAAAGACAAGGCCGGAAACAGCGCCTATGCCGGCACCAGTTACTGGGTTTCGGGCAACGGCGATCAGTGGTTCACCACCGGCAATCAGGATCGCATCGACGTGATCCCCGAGAAGCGCAGTTATGCGCCGGGCGAGACGGCGCGCTTTCAGGTGCGCACGCCGTTCCGCTCGGCGACGGCGCTGGTTTCGGTCGAGGCGGGCGGCATCATCGAGACGCAAGTCATGGAACTGTCGCGCTACAAGCCGCTGATCGAGTTGCCGGTCAAGGGCGAGTGGGGACCGAATGTCTTCGTTTCGGTGCTGCTGGTGCGCGGCCGGGTCGAGCCGCTGGCGTGGTATTCGTTTTTCTCGTGGGGCTGGCGCGAGCCGGCGGCGTGGTTCAGGGAATGGTGGAATCCGGTGCAGCCTACGGCCATGGTCGATCTGGCGAAACCCGCTTACAAGCTCGGGCTGGCAACCATCGAGGTGGGTGTCGAGGCTTTCCGGCTGAAGGTTGAAGTGACTCCCGAAAAGACCGACTACCCGCCGCGCGACAAGGCGCAGGTGAAAGTATCCGTGAAACTGCCCGACGGCAAACCGGTGCCGGCCGGCACCGAGATCGCCTTTGCTGCGGTCGATCAGGCCCTGCTCGAATTGCGCCCGAACGAGAGCTGGAAGCTGCTCGACGCGATGCTGCCCAAACGGGCCTATCAGGTGGACACCGCGACGGCGCAATCGCAGGTGATCGGCAAGCGGCATTTCGGCAAAAAGGCGGTGCCGCCGGGCGGTGGCGGCGGTCGTGCGCCGGCGCGCGAGCTGTTCGACACCCTGCTGCTGTGGAACCCGCGCGTGGTACTGGACGCCAGCGGCAGCGCCACCATTAGCGTGCCGCTCAACGATTCGTTGAGCGAGTTCAAGCTGGTCGCCGTCGCCGATGCCGGGGTCGGACTGTTCGGTACGGGCAGCGCCAATCTGCGTACGCGTCAGGACCTGCAACTCATTTCCGGTTTGCCGCCGCTGGTGCGCGAGAAAGATCGCTTCAGCGCGTTGCTGACCCTGCGCAACAACACGGCGAAGCCGATGACGGTCAACGTTTCGGCGAAAACTTCGACCAGTGCCGGCGAACGTTCGCTCGCTGGCCGGGAAGTGAAGCTCGACGCCGAAAGCGCCAGCGAACTGCTGTGGCCGGGCGAAGCGCCGGAAGGCGAGACGGCGCTGGTTTGGGAGTTTGCAGCCACCGACAAATCGGGCACCGCCAATGATCGTCTGCGCATCACGCAACAGGTCGCGCCGGCGGTGCCAATCACCGTGCAGCAAGCCACTTTCGCGCGCATCGAAGGCAAACTTGAGATTCCGGTCGCGCTGCCGCCCGGCGCCGTGTCGGGTAAAAACGGCCCGCTCGGCGGCATCGAACTCGGCCTCTCGGCCAGACTGGCCTCGCCGTCACCGGGACTGAAGCGCTTCTTCGAGGAGTATCCGTTTGTCTGTCTCGAACAGAAGGCCTCGGTCGCCATTGGCCTGCGCGATGCGCAGCGCTGGCAGCAGGTCGTCGAAGCCCTGCCCCCCTATCTTGATGCCAACGGGCTGGCGCGCTTCTTCCCCGGTGAAGGCGCCCACAATGCCGGTAGTCCGGCGTTGACCGCCTACCTGCTCGACGCCAGCCACGCTGCCGGTTTCGCCATTGCGCCGGAACTCGCGCAGCGCATGGAGCGCGGCCTCGCCGCTTTCGCCGAAGGGCGCATCAAGCCCGAGCACTGGTCGCCGCAGAGCGATCTGGTGGTACGCAAACTGGCGGCGATCGAAGCGCTCACACGGCGCGGCCACAAGCCGCTGTCGGCACTGTCCAGCCTCGAAGTCGAGCCGCTGCGCCTGCCGACCTCGGCGCTGATTGACTGGTATCTGGTCGTCAAACGCCTGCCCGGCTTGCCCGATCGCCCGTCCCGGCTGGCCGCCGCCGAACGCGAACTGCGCAACCGACTGTCCTACCTCGGCGGGCGCTTGGTATTCACCAGTGAACGTTCCGATTTCTGGTGGTGGCTAATGGTCAGCGGCGACGCCAACGCCTTCCGCCTGATCGAAGCGGTAGTCGACGACCCGGCCTGGAAGGACGATCTGCCGGCCCTGGTCGAGGGCGCCATGCTGCGCCAGCAGCGCGGTCGCTGGCTGACGACGGTGGCCAACGTGTGGGCCACCATTGCGCTCGACAAGTTTTCTCGCCAGTTCGAGCGCGAAGCAGTGAGCGGCAACACGCGCATCGCACTCGGCACGCTACCGGTGCAGAACTTCGCTTGGCCGGCGAATGCCGCCAAAGGGGCCGAGGAGGCCAAGGAGGCCGACAAACTGCTGCTGCCGTGGCCAACGAAGAGTCCAAGCAGCTCGTCCCCTGGCGGCATGCTGCAACTTGTGCATCAAGGCAGCGGCAAGCCCTGGGCCGCGCTGCAGATACTCGCCGCCGTGCCGGTGAAGGAAGCGCGCGACAACGGTTTCCGCGTCACGCGCGAAGTCACTCCAATGCAGGAAAAAAAGAGCGGCAAGGTCACGCACGGCGACGTCTGGCGTGTTCGCCTGAGCGTCGAATCCGATCAGGAAATGACTTGGGTCGTGCTCAACGATCCGATCCCCGGTGGCGCGCGAATCCTTGGCGACGGCGACGGTCGCGATTCACGCCTCACCGGCTTCGGTGAGCAGGAAAGCGCGAAGGCTGAGAACAAGGCTTGGCCGACTTACGTCGAACGTACCTTCAGTGCCTACCGCGCCTATTACGGTTACGTCCCGCGCGGCAAGTTTTACATTGACTACACGCTGCGCCTGAACAATGCTGGAGAGTTTTCCCTACCGGCCACGCGCGTCGAGGCGATGTACGCGCCGGAGGTATTCGGCGAGGCGCCGAACGCGAAAGTGGTGGTCGGTGAGTAGGGTGCGCTGAGCGGCTTATGGACAGGCGGTGTTCACGCTCATCGCGTCGAGACTGCCGTATTTATTCAGGCACGGGGGGGGCTTACTTCATGGATCGCTAGCTCGTGGCTTAGAATGAAGATCTTCGGGCAGGAATGGCAGGAACATGAATTAAAGGAAAAATTTGAGCCTGGAGTCTTAAATTTGGTTTTCTGCGGTTTTACTGAGCGACAATGGACTTCCGAGCGACTGTACAAACTCATTTTTACTTTAACCGAGCTGAAACTATTTCATGCTGACTGCAAAAGGAATCGCCGTGATTCAAAGCATCTTCCTGAGCTTGTTCTTACTGGCCACTCCGCTCGGTGCTCTGGCCCAGATACCGGAAAAACTTCCGACATCACCTACTTACAAGGGGGAAATTCGACGCGGTGCCGATGGCCGCTTGATGGTTCTTGATAACCAAGAAATGGCCAAAGTTCGGGCCGATAGGACGTCAAAGCCGGCAACGATGATCGTCGGCAGCCAGGAAAAAATCACCTCGATTACCGAGGCGGCAAAACAGGCTCAGGAGGGTGAAATCATCGAAATCCGTCCCGGAGATTATCGTGGACAACCTGCGGTGTGGACCCAGAACAACCTGGTCATACGCGGTGCAGAGGTGCGACCGGTGATGATCGCCGACGGGAAGAGCGCCGAAGGCAAGGCGATCTGGGTGGTCAGGGGCGGCAACGTGCGGATCGAAAACATCGAGTTTCGTGGCGCGCGTGTGCCTGACGGGAATGGTGCCGGTATCCGTTTCGAGCGTGGGCATCTGGTCGTTAACCGTTGCGCCTTCTTCGATAACGAGATGGGGATTCTCACCGCAAATAGTTCTGAAATGATACTTGAGGTGAGTGACAGCGAATTTGCAGCGACGCCGCGCCATGAGGGACAGCCTCACCACCTGCTTTATGTCGGTGCCATCGGTCGATTTGTGCTCTCCGGAAGTCGTTTCGAGCAAGGCTATCTCGGTCATCTGGTCAAATCGCGCGCCCGGGAGAACGATGTGCGCTACAACCTGCTGGTCGATGGTTCGGAAGGGCGTTCCTCCTACGAACTGGAGTTTCCCAATGGCGGTATTGCCTATGTGGTCGGCAATGGGATCGGGCAGAGTGCCGCAACGGATAATCCGGTGCTGGTCTCATACGGAGCAGAGGGGCCACGCTGGGCGGATAACGCGCTCTACTTCGCCCACAATACCCTGCTCAATGACTTTCATTCCGGAACTTTCCTCAAGGTGTGGACGGAAAAGTTTCCGGGTAGCATCGAGACTTGGGTGATCAACAACCTGACGGTGGGCTACGGCGACCTGAATTCTCCGGCACAGGGCCGATTCGAGGGCAACCAGACGGCCCAGCGCCGCGATCTGCTTTACCTGGGCGGGATTCCACTTCGTCTGAACACCAGTTCTCCACTGCGTGGATCGGTCAGAATTCCTGGTCAGGCGAGAGGTATTGATCTGTTGCCGGCTGGAGAATTCAGTTTCCCCGCAGGAAGCCGATCCATTCGACTCAGCAATTCTCTGGCGCCCGGCGCGTTCCAGTAATTCCTGGAAAGTCCGATAGGCTGCTAGCATTGGATAGGCTGCTGCGTGGCCTTGGCTTGATGGCAATATGCCATCAAGATAATGACTATAATATAATTTCAAAGCGGGCATTATGAAAGCATTGAATATTCGTAATCTACCGGACGATGTTTGTGAGACCTTGAAGAAGATGGCGGCAGCCAATCATCGTAGTATGCAGGAACAGGTGCGCTGCCTGATCGAGCGGGAAGCCAGGCTGGTCAGAGGCTCCGGTTTGGAGGTGGCTCATACGCGGCGGTTTCGGCTTGCAGGTCGCAGTTTGGGCAACACAGTAAAAGACGTGCGGCAGGATCGTTCAAGATGATGTGGGTGATCGATACCTCGGCGATGTTCCGCTTGTATGTTCCCGATGGCCCACTGCATCCGGAAGTTGAGACCGCATTCAATCGTGCTGCCAGCGGCGCGGAACTGGTGTTGGTTCCCCAGTGGTTAATGGCTGAACGCGCGACAGATAACCAGCGACGACGCTTTGGACAAAGTGGCACGCCATCTTGGATTGACGTGATGGTGGGTGGAATCAGGGTTCCTTCGCCCGCTTGGTTGGGTGTGCTTGACGGCATGAGATGATCACTATTTTCGAAATGTAATTGTTCGCGGTTGATCAAAATGAAATGCAACATAACGACCATCGGCGGCGGAACCGGGACCTTCAATGTCCTTTCCGGCCTCGGAAAAAATGAAAAACTCAATCTTGCGGCCATCGTGACGGTAGCCGATTCCGGAGGGTCGACCGGCGAATTGCGCGACGAATTCGGCATTCTTCCTCCCGGCGACGTGCGTCGCGCCCTAGTGGCGCTTTCGGAAGATACCGAAGTGGTTCGCCGGCTCTTTGAATACCGCTTCAAGGAAGGTCGCCGTATCGCCGGGCACACGGTCGGCAACCTGCTGCTCACCGCGCTTTCCGACATCATGGGTGACTTCGAGCATGGCATCGAAGAGCTGTGCGAAATGTTTGACGTTCGTGGCAAGGTCATTCCGGTCTCGCTCGACAATATACACCTCGGTGTCACCCTGGAAAACGGCAAGCAGATCGTTGGTGAAACGGATATTGATATACCGAAACACGATGCGAATATTCCGATCCGCAACGCTTTTCTGGTCGGCGGTGGTCGCCTCAATCCGCGGGCCAAGGAGGCGATTGAGAATTCGGACTACGTGATCATCGGCCCCGGCGATCTGTACACCAGCATCATTCCCAATCTGCTATGTACGGGAATGTACGAGGCCATCCGCAGTACCCGTGCGAAAATCATTTACGTCTGCAACATCATGACCAAGCACGGCGAAACCGATGGATTCTCGGTCGAGGATTTCGTCCGGGTGATCGAGCAATATATCGGAGAAGGCCGGATTGACTATGTTCTGGTCAATAACGGAGATTTGCGCACCAATCTCCTCACCAAGTATGAAGCTGAAGAAAAGACGCCGGTTCGCCTGACTGATCGGGAGTTCATCCTGAGCAAGGGGATCAAGATCGTCGAACGCGACTTCACCAGTGCGACCGACTATATCCGCCACGATCCAAGAAAACTCGCGCGCACCGTCGAGGACTTCGCCAGCGGATGGATAAAGTAAGAAACGCTTGCGCAGACGGGCTGGTTCTTCTCCGGTGCATGTTGCCTGGCCCCGGGCCACAGTGAGGCAGGAAGGCAGGAAGGCAGGGAGAGGCGGTTTTGCACCCTTCTCCCTGCGGGAGAAGGGCCGGGGATGAGGCTTACGATATTGGCATCACACTGAACTGCGCTTTCAAGCATCATCGGTGCCGACACCTGTCGCAGTGAGTGTCAGCCTGAAATCCGATTTGAATTACCTGTGCGGACAGTGGGCGGCAAGGCTTTTCAACTCGTCGCGCGTCGCCCGGTATTCGGGATAGAGTTGTCCGACGATCGCCCAGAAGCGCGGGCTGTGGTTCATTTCGCGCAGGTGGGCGAGTTCATGGGCCACCACGTAATCGACAACGTGCGCGGGAAAATGGATCAGCCGCCAGTTCAAACGGATGCCGGTTTGCTGGCTGCAACTGCCCCAGCGCGTACGAGCGGCCGACAGCGTGAGCGGCGGTACCGCGAGACCTAGCCGTCCGGCAAAATGTTCAAGGCGTTCGGCAAACAGACGGCGTGACCTTTCACGCAGGGCTTTTTCCAGGAGGCGGGTAGCGTCGTCTGGCGAGCGCAGGCAGAGGGTCAGTATCGGGTCGGCCTGCTCGTTCCACACGGCGCGGTTGCTGCCCAGCGCGAGGCGGATGTGCAGTGACTTGCCGAGCATCGGCAAACGCACGCCATCGACAATTTTCAGGGGTTCCGGGCGCCGGCGACTGCGCCATTCGTCAAGTTTTTTTGTCACCCAGTCGCCGTGGCGCAGGATCAGCGACTCGACCTCGAGCAGCGAGGCACGACGCGGGGCGCCAACGCGCAGGCCGCGATGGTCGATCGACAGGCCAATGGTGCGACGCCGGGCACGGCGCAGAACATAGGGAACAATGCGGTCGCCGAGGGCAATGGTGCGCGGCGTTTCATCTGCCGCCAGCGGTCTTGCGTTGGTCAGCGGGAGTTCAGCTTGCCACGGCATAGGCCGCATCCGGGTAGCGGTGCGGCGCCAGGCGCCGCATTTCACTCTCGATCCACTGCTCGGCGAGGTCGGTGATTTCCGCGGCGGTCTTGCCGACCGGGTCAATCGCCGGGCCAATGCTAACGGTGATCAGCCCCGGCTTTTTGACGAAGGCGTTTCTCGCCCAGAACTCACCGGCATTGTGCGCGACCGGAACGGCGAGCGCACCGGCGCTGACGGCCAGATGGGCACCGCCCGTTTTGAAGCGGCGCGTTTCTCCGGGAGCGATGCGCGTTCCTTCGGGAAAAATGACGATCCAGTAACCGGCCTTGAGCCGCTTACAGCCCTGCTCGATCACCTGCCGCAGCGCTCCCTTGCCTGCGCTGCGGTCGATCGAAATCATTTTGATGGCGGCGAACGCCCAGCCAAGGAAGGGAATCATCAGCAGCGATTTCTTCAGCACGAAAACGAGCGGCGGAAAGATGTCCTGCAGGCTGACGGTCTCCCAGGCCGACTGGTGTTTGCAAAGTATCACCGAGGGTGTGGCCGGGATGTTTTCGCGACCGACGACTTGGTAACGGAGTCCGAGCACGTACTTGCACAGCAGCATGAAGCCGGCGCGCCAGACGGCGATGACCCGGTAACGAAAGCGCATCGGCAGGACAATCGACAGCGTAACGAAGAGGCCGAAAGGGGCAGTGATCAGGGCGGCAAGCAGCAGATAGAGGACGGAGCGAAGGAAGGCGATCATGACTTCAGGATGTGGTCGACTGCCGCAGCGAGATCGGCTAAGACCAGCGTGCCTTCCGGTAAATCTTCTTCAGCCTTCGCTTCTTCTGCCTTGCCGGTGAGTACCAGTATCGGTCGGGCGCCAACGCTGGCGGCCGGTTGCAGGTCACGCAAGGAATCGCCAATGACAAAGGCTTCGCTGAGGTCGGTGTTGAAACAGGCCCCAATGCGCAAGTACATGCCGGGCTTGGGCTTGCGGCAATTGCATTTCGCTTCGTAGGTGTGTGGGCAAAAAAAGACCGCATCGATGCGCCCGCCAACCGCCTGCACGGCGCGGTGCATCTTGTCATGAATGGCATTGAGCGTGTCCATGTCGAACAGGCCGCGACCGATTCCAGACTGGTTGGTGGCAATCACTACCTTGTAGCCGGCCTGGGTCAGCTTGGCGATGGACTCAAGGCTACCCGGAATGGCTTTCCACTCTGCCGGTGATTTGATGAATTGATCCGAGTCGTAATTGATGACGCCGTCGCGATCGAGGATAACGAGTTTCATACGCCCAGTTTCGAAATATCGGCTACTGCATTGAGTTGGTCGAATAACGCCTTGAGCAGGCCCAGCCTGTTGGCGCGCACAGCAGGATCATCGACATTGACCATTACCTTGTCAAAGAAAAGATCGACTGCGGATCGCACCGAGGCCAGCGCACTGAGCGCGTCGGCATAGGCTTCGCCGGCCACATGCGCTTTGACCAGCGGTGAAATTTGCCGAACCCGCTCGAAGAGCGCGATCTCGGCCTCCTCCTGCATAAGGGCTGGATCGGGTTGGGCGAATGGGCCATCGCCGCTCCCCTCAACCTTCTTCAGGATGTTGCCAATGCGCTTGTTGGCTGCGGCCAGCGCCAGCGCCTCGGGCAGGGCGCGGAAGGCGCGCACGGCGTCGAGCCGGGGCGGTACCCGGTCGATCCGCGTCGGGCGTTGCGCCAGCACGGCTTCGACGATGTCCTGCGCATGACCGCCGAATGGGCCACCGGATGGGCCACCGCCTTGTCCAACACTCTCCCTGAGCAGACCGCGCAGGCGCTCGAGCATGAAGTCGAGCAGCGGATCGGCCACCGGTCTGTTCAGCACGCCGACGGCAAATCCGTCTTGCGCGTCGCCGATCAGTTGCGCCAGGTCGAGCGCCAGCGGCGCTTCCATCAGGATGCGCAGCACGCCGAGCGCGGCGCGGCGCAGCGCAAAAGGATCCTTGTCGCCGGTCGGGATCTGGCCGATGCCGAAGAAACCGACCAGGGCATCGAGCTTGTCGGCCAGCGCCGCAGCGCAGGCGATGTGGCCCTGTGGCAAGGCGTCGCCGGCAAAACGCGGCTGGTAATGGCTCTGCACGGCGTCGGCAACGGCTCTGTCCTCGCCGTCATGCAGCGCGTAGTAACGGCCCATGATGCCCTGCAGTTCCGGGAATTCGCCGACCATGTCGGAGACCAGATCGGCTTTGGCCAAGCGCGCGGCGCGGGCCGCCAGCGAGGCATTGGCGCCCAGATGCACGGCAATCTTCTGCGCCAGCCCTTCAAGGCGTTCGACCCGTTGCAGCACCGAGCCAAGCTGGTTGTGATAGACGACGCTGCCGAGCTTTTCCAGGCGCGAGGCCAGCGAGTGCTTGCGGTCCTGGTTGTAGAAGAAGCGGGCGTCCGAGAGGCGCGGGCGCACCACGCGCGCGTTGCCGCCGATGATGTGCTGCGGATCATCCACCTGCATGTTGGAGACGATCAGGAACTTGTTCAGCAGCTTGCCGGCATTGTCTCCGGCTTGATCGAGCAAGGGGAAGTACTTCTGGTGCTGTTGCATGGTCAGAATCAGGCATTCCTGCGGCACGTCGAGATACTCGGCCTCGAACTCGCCAACATAAACAACCGGCCATTCGACCAGCGCGGTGACTTCGTCGAGCAAGCCGTCGACCGGGTTGAGGCGGGCGTTCAAAGCATTAGCTCTGGCATCGAGTTGCGCGGCAATCGAGTCGCGTCGTTCGGCAAAGCGGGCGATCACCTTGCCGGCAGCCAGTTGCCCGGCATAGTCCTCGGGTCTGGCGACAACAATCTCCCCGGAGGACAGGAAGCGGTGTCCCAGCGTCGTGTTGCCGCTCGTCAGCCCCAGCACTTCACCTGCTACAACGCGGCTACCATGCAACATGATCAGGCCATGCACCGGACGCACGAACTGGTGCTCGGAATCGCCCCAGCGCATGAGCTTCTGGATCGGCAGTTTTTTGAGCGCCTGGGTGACGATGTCGGCCAGGTGGCGTTCAAGGCGTTCGCCCTTTTTCGCAATGCGCGCGACAAAGTATTCGGCCTTGCCGTCGCCGGCCTTGTGCAAGTGTTCAAAGGCAACGCCCGCCGAGCGCATGAAGCCTTCCAGCGCCTTGCCCGGTTTGCCGGACGCGTCTACACCGCTGCTCACCGCCGGGCCTTTTTTCTCGATGATGCGGTCCGCCTGTTGCTCGGCAATGTCCGTCACCATCAACGCCAGACGGCGTGGTGTTGCGTAAGGCGTACACACACTTTCCGCCGAGGCAAAGGCCTGCTCCCTGAGCGCCGCGAAGACGGTGTGGGCAAAGGCTTCGGAAAGCGCCTTCAGCGACTTGGGCGGCAGTTCTTCGGTACGCAGCTCGATCAGCAAACTGTGGTTCATTTCGCCTCCTGGCCGGCAGGCGCCCTGAGCGAGATCGAGTCTTGCGAAGAAGTATTCCCGAGCTGTGCCTTGCACATCGGGAAGCCAAGGACTTCGCGCGAGTTGAAGTAAGCTTGGGCGACTTCACGCGCCAGCGCGCGCACACGACCGATGTAAGCGGCACGTTCGGTGACCGAAATGGCGCCGTGCGCATCGAGCATGTTGAAGCAGTGCGAGCATTTCATCACCTGTTCAAAAGCCGGCAGCGCCAGATTCAGCCCCATCAGGCGCTTGGCTTCGGATTCGTGGTCGCTGAAATGGCGGAACAGCATATCGACGTTGGAGTGCTCGAAGTTGTACTTCGACTGCTCGACTTCGTTCTG
Source organism: Propionivibrio sp. (assembly GCA_043737935.1). Classification (GTDB taxonomy): domain Bacteria; phylum Pseudomonadota; class Gammaproteobacteria; order Burkholderiales; family Rhodocyclaceae; genus Propionivibrio. Next base: position 15,159 of record JAYSZS010000140.1, read on the forward strand.
GTGATAAACGTCGCCGTAAGTCACGCGGTAGCCCGGCCCTTCGGCCCAGACCAGGTCATAGACGTTATCGACCCCTTGCAGATACATCGCCAGACGTTCGAGGCCGTAGGTGATTTCACCGAGTACCGGTCGGCAGGCGAGCGAACCGACTTCCTGAAAGTAGGTGAATTGCGTGACTTCCATGCCGTCCAGCCAGACTTCCCAGCCCAGACCCCAGGCGCCCAGCGTCGGCGACTCCCAGTCGTCCTCGACGAAGCGGATGTCGTGCTGGTGGAGATCGATGCCCAGCGCGGCCAGCGATTGCAGGTAGAGTTCCTGAATGTTCGCCGGCGAGGGCTTCAGAACGACCTGATACTGATAGTAGTGCTGCAGGCGGTTCGGGTTCTCGCCGTAACGTCCGTCCTTGGGTCGACGCGAGGGCTGCACGAAAGCGGCATTCCACGGCTCTGGGCCGATCGCGCGCAGGAAGGTGGCGGTGTGGAAAGTCCCGGCCCCGACTTCAATGTCGTAAGGCTGGAGCAGTGCACACCCCTGTTGATCCCAGAAATTCTGGAGGCGCAGAATGACTTCCTGAAAAGTTGGCATGAAAGGTTTCGTGTAAGCGGGTCAAAGATCGATTTTACTTGGTTTCATGCGCTGAGAACGCACTGCCGACGTTGAGTTTGGAAACTTGACTGAATGTTCAAGGTCGTACAATGCCGGAGACTTGTAAAAAATTGAATGGCTGCAACCAGGTTTCCAACGCTTGTTTAGACAGAACGATCCAGGCGCAACAGATTGATATCTTGTATTCCCGCAACGCTCCGTTGAGCCCCCCACCCACTGACACGACCCGACGAGCGTACCCAAAAAACAACTCCTCCAGATTTTTCTAAAACTAATTTATGATAAATTTGCAGCATTCTTGAACACCAGCATTTCAATCTAATTTCTGATAAGAACCAATTGGACAAAAAGTTAAATGGGGGATGGCATGGATTCAGTGCAATGCAACCAACGCAATGACACTCTTACTGCTCAAATAGTCGATACGGTGATCATGTACCTCACCGCCGACGGCAAGGTTGTAAATGCGAATCACTACATGAAAATGCGATGTGTCCCCGATTCCGTACAATCACGCGTATTTGACCATACCGCCGTTATTCGTCGCAAAAGCCTGCAACTCCTTCAATATAATATTATGAGTATGATTGAAATTGAACTACGCTCAAAATGACCGTTCAGGCACACTGTTCAACCGTGATGCTTACGTTTTATTTGCCCCTGCCGACGGTAAAAAATTTGGATAATTCTCGGTCCCACGGGCAATGATCTCCGGATTGCTCGGCAACACCCAACTGCACTCTCACACTAAATCACATCAAACGACAGAGAGATCAATGCAAGTGATACCAAATCGGGCTACCCAATGTGAAACTCGAGCAGTTGGCCAGGATGGCCATTCGCCGCAAGGTGACGCGCCACACGACGATCGTTCACGCGGGTGACACCACAGACTCGCTTTTCGTCATCATGAGCGGTCGCGCGAAAGTGCTTAATCGCGACACAGAAGGGCGTGAGGTGATTCTGACCGTGCTAGGTGCCGGCGAGTGCTTTGATGAGATGGCACTTATTGACGGCTAGGCGACCGGCTAAAAGATCCAACTGAAAGCAGCAGAATGAGTCCCGCATAAATTCCATCTAAATCGGAGCAAAATGACAACGAGCTCTTTCACCCGTGGCGGGAAGCCTACGCCGCCGCCTCCCCGGAACTTTTCTGTTGCTTCAGAAAGTCACGGAAGAGGTAATCGTTTTTCAGGATATGCTCGATAATCCAGTTCCTTACAAACTTCATAGTGTCGATTTCAAGGTGCACGTTGCCTTCGCTGTAGGACTGGTGCAACTGGAAGATCGATTCGATCAGGGCTTCGTGGATCTGCTGGTGCTGGTCGAGATTCGGGTAGCCCGCAGCTTCCATGATGTTCTCTTCGTGCTGAAAATGCATCTGGGCGTAGGTGATCAACTGATTCAGAACCCGGGCGATGTCACGACGATCTCGCGCTTCTACCCAGTGTGTATGAAAGTCGTTGATCAGACGGAACAATTCCTTGTGCTCGTTATCGATGATGTCATTGCCGATCAGGTATTGATCGGACCAGGAAAGCAGTGCCATGTGGCGATCCTCCGGTATTTTTTCTAGTATCAGGATACGGCTTTGCGCCGACGAAAACCAACGATCAACAGCAGCGCAAGCACAATCACCGACCAGTTGCCTCCGCGCACATAGGGTGTGGCGCCTGTGTAGGCCTGCACTTCGCCGCGCAATGCGGCGCGAGTGAATGGTTTCAGAACGTCCTGAACCTGGCCGTCGGCGCCGATAATGGCCGTCATCCCGGTGTTGGTAGCGCGCAGCATCATGCGACCGCTTTCGAGGGCGCGCATCTGGGCGATCTGCAGATGTTGCGCCGGTGCCAGGGAGTCGCCGAACCAAGCGACATTCGACAGATTCACCAGCAGCGTCGCTTCAGGGAGTGCGCGGATGATTTCCTCGCCGAAGGCATCCTCGTAGCAGATATTTACCGCAACCTTCTGCCCGGCGATATTCATCGGCGCCTGTGTCTTGGCACCCGGGGTGAAGTCAGACATCGGAATGTTGGCCATGGCCAGAAACCAGGCAAAGCCGGGCGGTACAAATTCGCCAAAAGGCACCAAGTGCGATTTGCTGTAGCGCTGCGGCGGTGACTGGCCCAGGCTGATCGCCCCATTGGTGTATTGCCTGCCATCGTTAATGGCAATTCCCAGGAGCATGTCGCCGTGTTGGCGTTCGGCAAGCTTTTTAAGTTCTTCCAGATATTCGAGCGGAACCTGCCCAAGAAAAGCCGGCAGCGCGGTTTCCGGCAGTACCGTCAGTTGTGCCGGATTCTCGTGCGCCAGGCGGTAATAAATGCGCAGCGACTCGTTGAATTTCTCCGGCCGCCATTTGAGCTCCTGCGGCACATTGCCCTGTAGCAGGGCGACGCCGATCGGCGTGCCTTGCGACGTTGTCCAGCGTATCTCACGCAACAAATAACCCGTGCTCAGCAGCAGGCCAACCAGCAGAATCGGCAGTGCCGGGCACCAGCGCAGTGTGGCCAAGTGCCAGCGCGAAGCGGGGCAGGGTTCGACCGACATCCAGCGGCGGACTACTTCGCAGATCAGTGCGGCAACGAGCGCGGTCAGCAGAGTGACGCCGTAGACGCCGAGCAGCGGGGCAAAGCCGGCGAGCGGGCTGGGCGGCACCTGCGAATAGCCGGTGGCCAGCCACGGGAAACCGGTCAGCACCCAGCCGCGCAGCCATTCGGTGAGCGTCCACAGTGCGGCGAAGAACAGGCCTCGTTGCCACCAGCCGGGCGGCGAGAAACGGACAAACAAGGCGCCGGCCAGTGCCGGGAATAGCGCAAGAACGCAGCAGAACAAAAAGGTAGCCAGCGCGGCAACCGGCGCCGGCATGCCGCCGAAGGTGCCCAGGCTGACATAAACCCACGACACGCCGCCCATGAACAGGCCAAAGCCAAAGGCGCCGCCGATCAGTGCGCCATTGAGGGTATCCCTGAAGGCGCCCCGCGGGTCGTTGGCGGTCAGGCCAAGCAGCGCGAACAGGCCGCCGAGCGTCAGCCAGAGCAACGCGAACCAGCCGAGCGGTGCATAGGCCAGAACACTCGCGGCGCCAAGCAGCAGCGCAATGACCCGGCGCAGCGCGAACGATTCAGCTCGGATCATCGGCGTTCAGGGCGGCACTGACCAGCAGCGTGTACAAGCGGCGAGTATCAGCGCGCAAGACCAGAAAGCGCATGCCGTCAAGGTCGATGGCTTCGTTGCGTTTGGGCACCCGACCGAGATGGTTCAGGATCAGGCCACCGACGGTATTGCACGCCTCGTTGCTGAAACGGGTGCCGAGGTGGGCGTTGAAATCCTCAATGCTGGTTTGCGCCTTGACGCGGTATCGGCCACCCTGATCGAGCCGGATATTGTCGTCGTCTTCATCAAAATCGTATTCGTCCTCGATGTCGCCGACGATCTGTTCGAGAACGTCTTCGATGGTAATCAGACCGCAGACGCCGGCGTATTCGTCGAGCACCACCGCCATGTGGTTGTGTGATACGCGGAACTCGCGCAGCAGCACATTCAGCCGCTTGGACTCGGGGATGAAGACGGCCGGACGCAGCCAGTCGCGCAGGCTGAACTTGCCATCGCTGTGCACGCGCAGAAGATCCTTGGCCAGCAGCAGGCCGATCACGTTGTCGCGCTTGCCGTCGATCACCGGGAAGCGTGAGTGCGCCGTATGATTGACTTGGGAAATGATGTCGTCCAGCGGGTCGTCAATGTCGATGACCTGCATCCGGGCACGCGGCACCATCACATCGCGCACGCTGATTTCGGAGGCAGCGAGCGCGCCTTCGGTGATCGACAGCGCGTCAGCGTCAAGCAGATGGCGCTCATGCGCCGAATGCAGCAGTGTGATGAGTTGTTCCCTGTCTTCTGGTTTGCGCAGCAGGAGGGAAGAGAGGCGCTCGAAAAAGCCGGGTTGTTTGTCTGGGTTAATGTCCATGGATCCTGAAAAAAAATTGCAAACTCTTTCAATGCCAGGGTGAATTTGTTCAACAATCCACAGTCATTTCGGCGGAAGCTGGAATCCAGATTCGTTTATCTGATAAAGCTTTTAAAAGAAGTGTTTGATTAACGAACTGGATTCCGGGTCAAGCCCGGAATGACAGTATTTCAATGAGTTAGCGCTAGAACAAATTTACCGTGCTTTGAAGGCGCAGATCGCAGAGCTACAGAGCGCGCAGAGTGTAAATCGATAGCCAGCCTCCGTGATCAAATTCCTTTTCATAAACCTTACCCTCTCCTGGTTTTTACTTTGCGTCAAATGCGATTCTACGGTTGATCAAGTGATGTCTGGCGTAGCTTGCCGCCGGTAGCGCTTACTTCTCCACCGCATAGGGATCGGCATAGCCGAGTGCGGAGAGAATGGCGCGTTCATGATTCTCCATCTGGCGTGCTTCCTTGCGGCTGCTTTCGTGATCATGACCCTGCAAGTGCAGCAGGCCATGCACGATCAGATGCGCGTAATGGGCTTCCGCTGATTTTTCCTGTTCGCCGGCTTCGTGCTCGACCACCGACGCACAGAGGACAAGGTCACCGCATAGGGTCGGCGTGTTGGCATACGCGAAGGACAATACGTTGGTGGCATAATCCTTGCCACGATAGTCACGGTTAAGCAACTGGCCTTCCTGGCGATCGACAAAGCGGATGGTCACCTGTCCTCCGCCTTGCACTGCGGCACGCGCCCAGCAACGTATCTGCGGACGCAAGGGTAATCCCGTTGTGCTGCACACATATTGCACGCTCAGATTGAGTCGCCTGCTCATTTGCCTTCCAGCGAAGCCGTGTGCGCTTCATAGGCGGAGACGATGCGCGCGACCAGCGGGTGACGAACGACGTCTTCCTTCTGAAATTCGGTAAAGGCGATGCCGCGCACCTCCCTGAGAATCTGGCGCGCTTCAATCAGCCCGCTCTTCTGCCCGCGTTGCAGGTCGATCTGCGTCACGTCGCCGGTGACCACCGCCTTGGCGCCGATGCCGATGCGCGTAAGAAACATCTTCATCTGCTCGGGCGTGGTGTTCTGCGCCTCGTCGAGAATGATAAAAGCATGATTCAGCGTGCGCCCGCGCATGTAGGCCAGCGGGGCGATCTCGATGGCACCGCGTTCAAAGAGTTTGGCCACCTTGTCGAAGCCCATCAGGTCATAGAGCGCGTCGTAGAGCGGGCGCAGGTAGGGATCGACCTTTTGCGCCAGATCGCCGGGCAGGAAACCGAGACGCTCGCCGGCCTCGACCGCCGGGCGGGTGAGCACGATGCGTTGCACCAGTTCGCGCTCGATGGCGTCGACTGCCGAAGCCACCGCCAGATAGGTCTTGCCGGTGCCGGCCGGCCCGGTGCCGAAGGTGATGTCGTGCTCCTGGATGTGCGTCAGGTACTCGATCTGGCGCGGCGTGCGACCGTGCAGCTCGGTCTTACGCGTCATCAGCGTCGGTGACAGGCTGCCGATCGACGAATCCCGGAGTGTCGGGCGATTGACCAGCTCGATCAGACCAAGCTGGATTTCATCGACCGAGAGCGCGTCTCTGGCCAGCGCGTAGAACTTTTGCAGCGCCTCGGAGGCGCGCGCCGTTTGCGCCGGATCGCCACGCAGCGTGAAGCGTTCGCCGCGCCGGGCGATCGACACATCGAGCGCGGTTTCGATCTGGCGCAGGTTCTCGTCGAGTGCGCCGCACAGATTGGCAAGCTGGTGATTGTTCACCGGCGACAGCAAGAGCTCGACGGCCCTCAGTTTGGCGATGGTTTTGGCGCTCATGATTCTCGGGTCATTATTTCACCGCGCAGCGAATGCGGCAGGGCACCGGTAATGAGCAGGTCAACGAAGCGATGAATCAATCGCGCGCTGTTGGCCGACCCACCGGCAAAGTTGACAATGCGGTTATTATCGGTGCGCCCGGCAAGCTCGATATCGTCTTTCTTCGACGGGCCCTCGACCAGCACCCGTTGCACCGTGCCGACCATCGCTTGAGAAACCGTCTGCGCCAGTTCCTCGATGCGCTTTTGCAACCGCATCAGGCGCTCGATCTGCACCGCGTGCGGCGTATCGTCGCGCAGTTCGGCCGCCGGCGTGCCGGGGCGTGCGCTGTAAAGAAACGAGAAGGAAGCATCGAAACCGACGTCGTCGATCAGCGTCATGGTCTTCTCGAAATCCTCGGCGGTTTCACCGGGGAAGCCGACGATGAAGTCGGACGATAACGAGAGATTGGGGCGCGCCGCACGCAGCTTGCGCACCAGGCTCTTGTATTCAAGCGCCGTGTAGCCACGCTTCATCGCCGCCAGCACGCGATCGGATCCGGACTGGACGGGCAGGTGCAGATGCGAGACCAGTTTTGGCTCGCTGGCGTAGATATCAATCAGCCGTTGCGACAACTCGCGCGGATGCGAGGTGGTGTAGCGGATGCGCTCGATTCCGGGAATGGCGTCCACCGCAGACAATAGCAGAGCGAAATCCGCATGCATTTGTCCACCCTGACCGTCGGGCATTTCACCAGCGTAAGCATTTACGTTCTGGCCAAGCAGGGTTACTTCCTTCACGCCTTTAAAGACCAGATCGCGAATATCAGCCATGACGCTGTCAAACGAACGTGATATTTCTTCTCCACGTGTGTAAGGCACAACGCAAAAACTGCAATATTTTGA
>JAYSZS010000141.1:0-10902 GCA_043737935.1 Propionivibrio sp.
AGAACGCTCGTTTATTCGATAAAAACTGCTTTTGCTTCACAATGTCGTCCAAATTTTTTGCCGCCGCCTGGCTGCGATGACTTGTTCGGCGATTCCCTAACCAGCCCATTGCAGCCGTTGGTGGCACAGAGCCCCAATGACCGGATTGGCCGAGTAACGGCCAGTGAATTTTAAAAAATTAGTGGCCGCTAGTACAAAATGTTACTGGACCCCGAGGCCACGTTCGGCTTGAGACTTGTTGTTGACATCATTGTTCGCCAGCGGCATAGCTCAAATAACTCAATTAGAACGCGCGGCCCTTGAAGGCGTAACCAGAGTGAATTGCCCGGATTCGCTGTTGAGAATGATCAACGCCCCACATTCTGATCGGCGGCCTGAGCGCGCTGCCAGGGCCAGCGACCGCTCACCTCCAGCTCCAGCGCGAAGCTGAGGATAGTCCGGATCGCCACGATCACGGCGAGAACCCCGAGGTTCTGCAAGGTGGGTTCGATGGCCACGGTACCGATAATGTCCGCAATGACCAGCAACTCGAGCCCGAGCAGGATCGCCCGGCCGAGGTCGGCCCGCAAGGCATGGTAAGCGTCCTGGAAAGTGGCGCGGTTAAGCAGACGCCTCGCAAAGGCTCCCGCAGCGAGGAGCGCGCCGAGCAAAAGCACGGCGACACCGACGAATTCGACGACGCGTGCTGCCGCGACGACAAAATGTTCATAATCCATGATGCCCCCACCCGTCATTTAATGGTTGAACATAACACGAACTGGCGCGCATCGATTCGCCAGGCCGGCTCTGAATTGCCCCTTTTTAATGTGCAGTTCGATGAACCGGAAGTCAAAATGAATGTCCGAGAACGGGCGCATGATTGTGCTTGGGGTTAACCTTCCAACTTGGCATGTCTTTATCCAGGAGACTTTCATCACACCTTATTTTTACAGCATGGCTCTTGCCAGCACTGGCGCATTGTTCTAGCCTGTCGCACCCAGGCAATCGCTGCACAACTATTTACCCAATCATTTCTTGAAAGTTCCCATCCTCATGGACATGCAATCAATACAGACCTTCCTCAGCACCACCGCTACCGAACTGGCGATCAAGATTTTGGCTGCTATTGCTTTCTGGATCGTCGGCCGCTGGCTGATCGGCCGGGTGATCAGCCTCATGCAGACGGCGATGAGCCGCAACCACGTTGACCTGACGCTGACCAAATACCTTGGCTCGATCATTGCCATTGCACTGAACATCGCCCTTATCCTTAGCATCATGGGCTACTTCGGCATTCAGACCACCTCCTTCGCTGCGATGCTGGCCGGTGCCGGCCTGGCGATTGGCGCGGCGTGGAGCGGGCTGCTCGGCAACTTCGCCGCCGGTGCCTTCATGCTGGTGCTGCGGCCCTTCAAGGTGGGTGACTTCGTCAGCATCGGTGGCGTGGTCGGTACGGTTCACGAACTGGGATTGTTCGGTACCGTCATCGTGACGCCGGACAACGTGAACACCATCGTCGGCAACGGCAAGATTTTTGGCGACACGATCCAGAATTTTTCGGTGCTGCCGGTGCGCCGCGTCGAGCGCGTGGCGAAGATGGCCAATGGCGTCGATGCTCTGGATGCGATCAGCCGCTTCAAGGCCGCCGTGGCGCTGATCCCCAATGTCTCCAAGGACATGCCGCCCGAGGTCAACCTGCTCGACATCAAACTCGAAGGCCCGCAAATCTCGGTCCGCCCCTACACTCACACCAACAACTACTGGCAGGTCTATTTTGACACCAACGAGGCCATCGTCAGGGTCTGCAAGGAAGCCGGCTGGCCGGCGCCTTTGGCGTTGCACCAGTTCAAGCAAGTTTCATAATGACCCTGAAACGGCTCTTTCTTGCACTGCTGCTGCTGGCTTTGCTGGCAGCAGCGTACTTCGCGCTGGTGCTCAACTGGAGCTACTCTTCCGGCGAGCGTGCCGGCTGGATCCAGAAACTGTCGGAGAAGGGTTGGGTGTGCAAGACGTGGGAAGGCGAACTGGCACTGGTTTCGTTGCCGGGCAGTTCCACGGTCGAGAAGTTTCAATTCACGGTGCGCGATGATCAGGTCGCCGCCGAAATTGCCAAGGTCATGGGCCGGAGGGTGACCCTGCATTACTAAGAAAAAGTCGGGTTACCGACTTCCTGTTTCGGCGACACTCGCCATTACGTGACCAAAGTAACCCTCACCGACGAAATCTCGCTGTCGCCGGGAGTGGTCGTCAAGACCGCTCCCGCGGACGCAGTGGCGCCGGTTCCGGTTCCGGTTCCAGTTCGTTAAGGGATCCCCGCTAACGCCTGACGTTGCGGACAATTTGTTGAGTCACTTTGGCACCATTCCAATGCAGGACGGGGGGGCTACCTTCTCTCCGCGGGAGATGGGTCGGGGATCGGGGATCAGGGCTTAAGATATTGGCATCACGCCGAACTGCGCTGTTGCCCAACGCTACCCAGGCGATCAAAGCCCTAGATCGCTGACCCGGACTGAAACCATCAGCGCTGGAAGAAGTCCAGCCGGCCCGATAAAACTTCCGGATACCGGCGGCACCGCTTCGGGGTGCCGGGCCACGGCAACCGGGATGTGCTGATTGCCGGTGATCAGGCCGCTGGTCGGATCGAATCCCTTCCATCCCGGGCCGGGCAGATAGACTTCGGCCCAGGCATGAGTGGTGGCATTCCCTTCCTCGTTGTAAGGCATATGCAGATAGCCGCTGACAAAGCGGCTGGCCAGGCCGATCGAGCGGCAGGCCTCCATGAACAAGGCGGCAAAATCGCGGCATGAGCCGCTGTTCAGACGCAGTGTCTGCGCCGGGGACTGGACGCCTTCTTCCTCGCGGATCTGGTAAGTGAATTTGTTGGCGATTTCACAGTTTAGGCGCGAGAGCAGCGAGAAGGTCTCGATCGGCCACTGCAGCAGACCCAGACCATTGAGCCAATCGTGCAGCAGGGCCTGATCATCGGGGTAAACGCTCTGCAGGAAGGGCGCCAGATCGGGCAGATCGTCGATGACGTAATCAAAGGGGCAGTCGACCGCGTAATCCTCCATCAGGAAATCGAGCGGGGCGTCGTCATAAACGGCGATGACCACCTCACTGAGCACATGCAGGGAGTTTGAAATATCGCCAAAGCTTACCGTGGCGACAGAATTGCCGAGTACATCCTGAAACCAGCGGATGCTGTGGGCCGGAAAGATGTGGAGCGTTGAGGATTCGATCCTCAGGCTGTGGCTCTCAAGCGGGCGCAGCCGCAGGCGGTGCGGCAACAGTGATACCAGAGTCGAGAACTGGTACTCGGTGACGTGAGCGATATTGAGGCGTCGCATGCTTTTACCACCAATCTTTCTTTAGGGTCGGGATGCAACCTGAAGTATAAGAGTTTGTTTCGAAGACGGCTGACAGTTGCCGGATTTTTGCATTATTTTGCCCTCGGCAATCGGTCTGACCGGGCATCACACTTTCCTTTGTATTTCCTTGGTGCATAATGGTTGGAGCACGCACTGCCGCAGTGCGCCAAAAGCAGGTATTTAGTGAATCGGGGGGCTACGCCATGGCGCGGCTCTTGCTAACGGTATTTCAAACCCTTTGTCCCGGAGTTTGCCGTGTCGATTCATGTTGCCCTTAATCACGTTACCCATTATCGCTATGACCGCCTGGTCGCACTTTCGCCACAGGTGATCCGCCTGCGACCGGCGCCGCACTCGCGCACGCCGATTCTCGCCTATTCGCTGAAAGTCACCCCCGGCGAGCACTTCATCAACTGGCAGCAGGATCCGCAGGGCAACTTTCTGGCGAGGCTTATTTTTCCCGAGAAAACGCGCGAGTTCCGGGTCGAAGTCGATCTGGTGGCCGGGATGTCGGTGATCAATCCTTTTGACTTTTTCCCCGAGTCTTACGCCGAGAAGTTTCCGTTCAAATACGAGGCCGAGCTGCGCGAGGAGTTGCTCCCTTATCTGCAAACGCTGCCAGCCACACCCCGGGTGCGCAAGTTTCTCGACACCATTCCGCTCACCCCAACGCCCAGCGTCGATTTCCTGGTCGATATCAACCGGCGCGTGCAAAGCGTCGTCGGCTACATCATTCGTCTGGAACCCGGTGTGCAAAGCCCGGAGGAGACGCTGACACTGGCCAGCGGCTCGTGCCGCGATTCGGCCTGGCTGCTGGTTGAGGTGCTGCGTCATCTCGACCTGGCCGCCCGCTTTGTCTCGGGTTATTTGATCCAGTTGGTTCCGGATGTCAAGTCGCTCGACGGGCCGTCCGGAACCGACGTCGACTTCACCGATCTGCACGCCTGGTGCGAGGTCTATCTGCCGGGTGCCGGCTGGATCGGCCTCGATCCGACTTCCGGCCTCTTTGCCGGCGAGGGGCATATACCGGTTGCCTGTTCGCCGCAACCCTCTTCGGCTTCGCCGGTCACCGGTTTCAGCGAAGAATGCGAGTGCCAGTTCGAGCACAGCATGAGCATTGAGCGCGTCTGGGAAGCGCCGCGCGTTACCAAACCCTATAGCGATGAGCAATGGGCGCGGATTGAAACCCTCGGCCATCATATCGACGCCGATCTGGTCAGCGCTGACGTACGCCTGACCATGGGCGGCGAGCCGACCTTCGTGGCGATCGACGACCCGGACGGTGCCGAATGGAGCATCGACGCAATGGGGCCAACCAAGCGCATCCGCGCCGCCGATCTGTTCTACCGCTTGCGGGAAAAGTATGCGCCGCAGGGTCTGGTGCACTTCGGTCAGGGCAAGTGGTATCCCGGCGAGCAACTGCCGCGCTGGTCGCTCAACTGCTACTGGCGGCGCGACGGACAGCCGGTGTGGAAGAATCCGGCGCTGTGCGCCGACGAAAAGAAAAACTATGGTGCCGACGAGGCGCTGGCCGGTCGCTTCCTGCGCAGTCTGGCCGAGCGGCTGGGGCTGGCGGCGAAGTACGTTTTCCCGGCCTACGAGGACGCCTTTTACTATCTGTGGCGCGAGCACCGCTTGCCAATCAACGTCGACCCGCACGATGCGCGGCTTGACGATCCGCTCGAACGATCCCGTCTGGCAACGATTTTCGGGCAGGGGCTGGATAAAGTCATCGGCTACGTTCTGCCGCTCATGCGCCACCCGAAGAAAGCCGATCAGTGGCAAACCAGCCCGTGGTTCTTGCGCGGCGAACGCTGTTTTCTGGTGCCCGGTGATTCGCCGGTCGGTTACCGCCTGCCGCTCGATTCGCAGCCCTGGGTGGCCAAGAGCGATTACCCGTACACGCATGCCCCCGATCCGACCCAAACCTTCGAGCCGCTGCCCGCGCATGACGAACTGCATGAAAAGCGTGCTACCGGTGCTGGCGGAATCCCGTCTGCTGCGGCATCCGTCGAGGTGGCCAGCGATCGACCGCCACAGAACAAGGAGTCGGCGGCCGATGTCACGCGCACGGCCATTTCGGTGCAGGCACGCCAGGGCGTGCTCTATATTTTCATGCCGCCGACCGATGCCCTCGATGACTATCTCGAACTCGTTGCAGCCGTTGAGGCGACCGCCGAAGCGCTGAAAACGCCGGTTCTCCTTGAAGGTTACGTGCCGCCCTCCGACCCGCGGCTAACCAACTTCCGCGTCACCCCCGACCCCGGCGTCATCGAAGTCAACATCCAGCCTTGTGCCCACTGGGACGAAATGGTCGAACGCACGACGCATCTTTACGAAATGGCACACCTGTCACGCCTGACCAGCGAAAAGTTCATGCTCGACGGCCGTCATACCGGCACCGGCGGCGGCAACCACTTTGTTTTTGGCGCGCTCACGGCGCTCGATTCGCCCTTCCTGCGCCGCCCCGATCTGCTGCGCAGCCTGATCAGCTACTGGCACAACCATCCTTCGCTGTCCTACCTTTTCTCCGGCCTGTTCATCGGCCCGACCAGCCAAGCGCCGCGCGTCGATGAGGCACGTAACGATTCGGTCTATGAGCTGGAAATCGCTTTCAGCCAGCTTCCGAAACCGGGCGCAGAAGTTGCCCCGTGGCTGATCGACCGCCTGCTGCGCAACCTGCTGATCGACGCTACCGGCAATACCCACCGCGCCGAATTTTGCATCGACAAACTTTATTCTCCCGACGGCCCGACCGGACGCCTCGGACTGCTTGAGATGCGTGCCTTCGAGATGCCGCCGCATGCGCGCATGTCGCTCGCCCAGCAACTGCTGCTACGGGCGCTGATCGCCCGCTTCTGGAAGCAGCCCTACGCTCCCGAGCGTTTGTTGCGCTGGGGCACTGAACTACATGATCGCTTCATGCTGCCGCATTTCGTCAAACAGGATTTCGACGATGTGATCGACGACTTGCGCAGCGCTGGTTATGCGCTGGAGAGCGAATGGTTTGCGCCGCATTTCGAGTTCCGCTTCCCGCTGCACGGCAGCTTTGTTGCCGAAGGCATCGAATTCGAACTGCGCCATGCCCTGGAACCCTGGCACGTCATGGGTGAGGAGGGCTCGGTGGGTGGCACGGTGCGTTTTGTCGATGCCTCGTGCGAGCGAGTCCAGGCCAGGGTGACCGGCATGGCTGGCGATCGTTACGTGCTGACCTGCAACGGCCAGGCCGTACCGTTGCAGTCGACCGGCCAGGTCGGCGAGTTTGTCGCCGGCGTGCGCTACCGGGCGTGGCTGCCCGAATCCTCGCTGCATCCGACGATCGGTATCGATGCGCCGCTCATCTTCGACCTCGTCGATACCTGGATAAAACGCTCGCTGGGTGGCTGTCAGTACCACGTCGAGCATCCCGGCGGGCGCAATCCCGAGCGCTATCCGGTTAATGCCAACGAGGCCGAAGGCCGGCGCCTGGCGCGCTTTGTCGCCTTTGGCCACACGCCGGGGAAGATCGAGGTACCGTTCGCACCACGCAACACGAGCTTCCCGTTTACGCTAGACTTGCGGCAATTCTGAAACCCTAGTGTGGGTTGGACAGTCAACTTCAAAGGCTTCACCACCAAGTCACAAAGGGCACCAAGTTACTCCAAGTCATTCGAATGGTTTTCCTGTCGTCACCTGGTGCCCTGTTTCCTGGCGGTGAGGATTTATTCTTGTCTCTTAACAAGACGGGCTATGAGTAACCAGTAACCCATTATTTTCATGCCGCGCACGCTACTTTCGATTTACCCGAAAAAAACCGACCGCTTTGACGAGATGCTCGCTGAGGGCGGCGCTGTACGCCCCTTATGGCAAGCATTTTTTGACCATCTGGTCGCGGCAACGCCCGAACAGATGCGCCACCGTCTCGATTACGTGCGCCGACGCATCCAGGAAAATGGCGTCACCTACAATGTTTACGCCGATCCCAAGGGTACCGACCGGCCCTGGGAACTCGATCCGTTGCCGCTGATCCTGTCGGCCGGCGAGTGGCAGGAGATTTCCAGCGCGATTACGCAGCGCGCGCGGCTGCTCAACGCCGTGCTGGGCGATCTTTACGGCGAGCAGACGTTACTCAGGGACGGCACCCTGCCGTCCGCGCTGGTTTACGGTCACAACGGTTTTCTGTGGCCGTGCCAGGGGGTCAAACCGCCCGGCGATATCTGGCTGCATCTCTACGCCGCCGACCTGGCACGCTCGCCGGACGGTCGCTGGTGGGTCATTGGCGACCGCACGCAGTCGCCCTCCGGTGCCGGCTACGCGCTCGAAAACCGAATCATCGTTTCGCGTGTTTTCCCCGATCAGTTCCGCGATCTTGGCGTGCAGCATCTGGCTATATTTTTCAGTGCCTTACGCAACAGCCTGACGCACTGGGCTCCCCATAACGGCAAAGGGGAGCGAGAGGGAGCCAGAGATAAGCCGCTGATCGTGCTGCTGACGCCGGGTCCGTATAACGAAACCTATTTCGAACATGCCTATCTGGCGCGCTACCTCGGCTTTCCGCTGGTCGAAGGGCAGGATCTGACGGTGCGCGGCGAGTGCGTCTATCTCAAGACGTTGACCGGGTTGTCTCGCGTGCACACTATTCTGCGCCGGCTCGACGACGATTACTGCGATCCGCTTGAATTCCTCGGCGATTCGGCGCTGGGCGTTCCCGGCCTGTTGCAGGCCGTGCGTGCCGGCACGGTGCTGGTCGCTAACGCGCTCGGCAGCGGTCTGCTCGAATCGGCCGCGCTACCGGGTTTCCTGCCCGGGGCCTGCAAAAAATTACTCGGCGAAGCCCTGGCCATGCCCTCGGTCGGCACCTGGTGGTGCGGTGAGCCGACGGCACTTGAGTTCACCATCGAAAATATCGAGCACTTGGTCATCAAGAGATCTTTCCCCTCGCAACGCATGGATCCGATATTCGGCAACCAGTTGGACGCGGCGCAACGCGAGGACATGATCGCCCGCCTGCGTTCCCGACCGCTGGCCTATGTGGCGCAGGAGCTGGTCAATTTTTCGCAGGCGCCGGTGTGGAGCACGACGCATGATCGTCGACTGTTGCCGCGCGGTGTTGCCCTGCGCGTTTATGTTGCCGCCACCCCCGAAGGCTACGTGGTGATGCCGGGTGGGCTGACACGTGTGTCGTCAGCCGCCAACGCGCGCCTCATCGCGATGCAGCGCGGTGGCTCGAGCAAGGATACCTGGGTGCTCACCGAGGAAGCCGTGAGCAACTTCAGCCTGCTAAAACACTCGGTTGGCATCAATGATCTGGTGCGTAGCGGCAGCAATCTGTCTTCGCGGGTGGTTGAAAATCTCTACTGGTTCGGTCGATACACCGAACGTTGCGACGATGAGGCGCGCCTGTTGCGCGTCGGCCTTTCTCGGCTGCTTGACACTGGAGACGAAGCGATGCCGGCGCTGGTGTCGACGTTCGACCTCTGCCGTTCGCTCAAGCTGTTGCCCGTGGCCGACGACGACGATGGAGTTGAGGCTGGCCGCGTTGTCGATCCCGTTGTCGACAGCAAAACGGAGCACGTCAGCGCCGTCGAAGGAGGCCATGAGGGATTGGCCCAGGGCAGCGTCGATCGCCTGGAACTAGAAACGCAAATGCTCGCCGCCATCTGCGACAAGGAGCTCGATGACGCCCTGGCCGGCAACATCCGTCGCCTGCTGTGGGTTGGCGCACAAGTGCGCGAGCGCTTCTCGGTCGACAACTGGCACGCGCTCAATCGCATGCAGCATCAGTTGCAGCGTTATAGCGAAGTGCAGCCCGACATCAGCGAGGCACTGGCCTTCCTCGATCAGGTGCTGCTCACTTCATCCTCGCTGGCGGGTTTTGCCATGGACAACATGACGCGCGACGATGGCTGGCGTTTCCTGATCATCGGCCGCCGCATCGAACGCCTCATTTTCCTGTCCAATGCCGTCGGCCAGTTCCTGCGTCTCGAATCGACCCGTGCCACCGGCAGCATCGAGTGCTTGCTCGAACTGACCGACAGCATCATTACCTACCGCTCGCGTTACATGACCCAGCCCGAGCTCCTGCCGACACTCGATCTGGTCGTTTTCAACGCGACCAATCCGCACGCCGTGTGCTTCCAGTTGCAGGACCTGATGCAGTACCTCGATGGTCTGGCCAGTGAGCTGGGCGATCCGAACGATGATTCGCTCCGCTTGGCCTTCGTGCGCCTGCAGTCCTTTGCGCTGAGTTGCTTCGAGGGGCTTGATTTCAGCCAGTGCCGCAACTGCAACCCGTGTCTCGAACTGGCCGATCTGCTCGGCGACATTTCGTTCGCCGCTGCGACGCTCTCGGACCGTCTGGCGATGCGCTACTTCACTCATGTCGGCGATGTTGGCCGACAGACGCTGGCGGCATAAACTAACGATGAATACCCCTGCCGCCCTCTACCACGTCGTGCACGAAACGAGTTACAGCTACGAAAGCCCGGTCTCGCTGTCGCGCCAGCATCTGCACCTGACACCGCGCGATTGCCCTTGGCAAAGCAGCATCGCGCACCACATCCGTATCGACCCCGAGCCAAGCTTCTCGCGCTTGCGCTTTGACCCTTTTGGCAATCCGGTTCGCCAGTTCGCCATCGAGGCACCACACAGCCGCCTGATCGTGCATGCCGAGAGCACCATCGAAGTCCGAGCCCACTGGCCGATCGCAGGGCTGGCGGATTCGCAGGAAAACTCGCTGGCCGATTCACGGGCCGATTTACGGGCCGATTTGCTGACCAATTCACCGCCCTGGGAGCAGGTGCGTGACGCTCTGGATTATGGCGCCACGCCGGTATTGCTGGAGGTCAATTGCTTCCAGTTTGAATCGCCTTACGTTCGCGTAAAGCACGAATTTTCCTCTTATGCCAAGCCCTGCTTTACGCCGTCGCGCCCGCTGCTCGAAGCCGTGCAGGCGCTGATGAACCGCATTTATGACGAATTCGAGTTCGATCCCGAGGCGACGACGGTGGCTACGCCGGTACTCAAGTTATTGGAAGATAAACGCGGCGTTTGCCAGGATTTCGCACACCTGATGCTGTCCTGCCTGCGCTCGCTAGGCTTGTCTGCACGTTACGTCAGTGGCTACCTGCTGACGAAACCACCGCCTGGGCAGGCACGCCTGGTTGGCGCCGATGCCTCGCACGCCTGGATTTCGGTCTATTGCCCCAATGAAGTTGGCGGCGTCTGGGTTGATTTTGACCCGACCAACAACCTGCTTCCCGACACGCAGCACATCACGCTGGCCTGGGGACGCGATTTCGGCGATGTGTCGCCGCTGCGCGGCGTGATCCTTGGCGGCGCTGAGCATGAACTTGATGTCGCGGTGACCGTGACGCCGTGTGAAAATAAAGCTTTGACGAGCCCTGGTCGATAGCGGGCAAAAGCGGCTAGGCGCCGGGTTTTATAATTCCTGGCGGTGTCTGCAACTGTCTACCCCGGCGACTTCCAGGTATTGGTGGGCCATTGACGTGGGGGAATCGGATGACGCAACTCAGTCGTGAAACGATTCGGCCAATTGAAATAATTCCGGCAGCAT